>CAZBXJ010000131.1:0-3517 GCA_964495775.1 uncultured Thermoplasmatales archaeon
CTAATTTTTTAGAGCATGCCAATACAGCAAGTTTTATTAAAGGAATGGTGTTGCTTGAACAATGGATGAAAAAAGACAAAATGTAATTTACAAAATTTTTAGACTTCTCAAAGAAAATGCCATAAAGATTTTGATGGCGATAAGGGAGAAAGAGAAAATAAGATGGAAAGATTTACAGGAAATAACAAAGCTCCCTACAGCTACCTTTAATAGAGCTTTATCTGCCCTACAAGAAATACATTTCATAAAAAAGGAGGAAAACTATTACACGCTAACATGGACAGGAAAATTGGTTGCAGATGCATTGCTTTTGCTGGGCTGGAGGATGGCGGAGGAAGGCGAGGAAATAGAAGATTTTGTTGCTGAGGAACTGCTAGCTAAAGATATTGTCATGGCAATCATTTTTTTAGTTTTTGTAAGCCTAAAAAGGAGAGGGAAACTAAACATTGAATCTTTTGAAAAAGAAATAAAAAATGAATTAAAAATAATGAAAGAAATTTTAAAAGAATACGAAAAGGATGGATATATTGAAATAAAGGATGGATGGATTTATGCAAAAGATAAATTAAATGAGCTCGATATAAGCAAGATATTTCAATGAAAGGTAGCTATGTCTTAATAATATGGCTCAAGCATGACATGGAGATTGAAGTGGGAAAAATTGGTAAAATATTTTTCAAAAAAGGATACTATGCATATGTTGGATCCGCTTTGAATGGCATTAAAAAAAGAGTGGAAAGGCATTTAAGAAAGGAGAAGAAAATTAGATGGCATATTGATTATTTACTTCAATATGGAGAAGTTATAGATGTTTTTGTAAAAGAAAGCAATAAAAGAGAGGAGTGTGAAATTGCAAAAGAATTTGCCTCTCATTTTTTATATATCGAAAGATTTGGATGCAGTGATTGCAAATGCAAAAGCCATTTATTTTATGCAAAAAATTATAAAGATTTCCTATCAATAATTAAAAATTCTTTAAAAAAATTTAAATAAAATTTTAACAATTAGTATGTGCAACCATTAATGATTTTCTTTTTAGTAGTAGGCATCCTTAACTTTATTGGAGGATGCATGGCTGTGTTTTCATGGCCTTTTATTAGGAGAAAATATAGAAAAAAACTTATTTTAGAAAGAGAAGAAAAAGTCAGTGTAATCATTCCATGTAAGGGAGAGATAGAATTAGAGAGATTTGAAAATCAGGATTACAAAGATTTTGAGATAATTGTTGTTGTAGATAATGAAATGGAAAAGAGAAAAGTAGAAGAAAGAAAGAAAAGCGATAAAGTTAAGGTTTTAATTTCAAAGAAAAGAGGAAATTGTAGTGGGAAAAATTCTGCCTTATTAACTGGAATTAAGGAAGCAGAAGGAAAGATATTAGTTTTTGCAGATGCAGATATAAAGCCTCATGCCAAATGGCTTTATTATTTGGTTGCTTTCTTAGGCAACATTTCCACAGCGTACAGATGGTATTTCAAAAATCCATTATTATGTGTATGGAATTCTGCAATAGCCACTATCCTATTCTATAAAAAATTTAATTTTGCGTGGGGCGGCTCAACAGCCATAAGGAAAGAAGTTTTTGAAAAGCTTGAGATAAAAAAAATATGGGAAATTGAATTTGTAGATGATTTAACACTTACAAAAACAGCCAAGGAAAATGGGTATGAAATAGAATTTGTTCCTCAGGCTATTGTAGAGTCAGAGGAAGAAAAAGAAATTTTTAAATGGATGAACAAGGAAATGGTATGGGTAAGATATTATTTCCCATGGCTTTGGAAAGTAGCAATGTTTTTTAATATAGGAATGAGGATTTCAAATATCGCCGGCTTAATCCTCATTTTCTTCCATCCCTTAATAGGCTTCTTATTGATTTCCCCCATACTTTTCGATTTTATAAGAGGGTGGCAAGAATATAATACTTTTAAGGAATTAATGGAGTATCCAGAAGAAAAGTTCTTGCCAGCTTATTATCACATTTTGCTCCGCCCGCTGGCTTCATTTATCATTTCATATAATCTTCTTTCCTCACTCTTTATTAAAGAAATAGAATGGCAGGGGCGAAAATACATTATTCAAGAGGTTTTCCGCCAAAGAAAATCCAAAGACAAAATAGAATCCAGAGAGGCGGAAGTATAACTAAAGCAAATGAGAGAAATGCATTGTAATTTTTTGCAACGTAATCATAAATTATGGATGCAATGAGCACATAAGTCAAAATTTCGTGAATCTCTGCATAGAATAGCATTTCTTTTCTATTCTCTATATTTTCAAAAATTTTATTTATGGTATAGATGAGGGCAAAAGTTGTTACAATGAAAAGCGAGATGGAAATAAATGTGGGCTCTGCAAAAAATAAAGCTATTCCTGCAATAAAAATAAAAATTATTTTTATTGTGTAGGCATAAATGATGAAGCTTTTTGGGAGATAAATGGTATCAGAAACTTTTGCGCCAAATATTGCAGGCGTTGTTTTTACACCTTGGAGTAAATCATATTTTATGTCTTTTAAGTTGGCTGAGACACCAACATTAAAAACGTATTTCAGGGTGGGTAAAATGCTTAATAGCAATGAAAGTGAAGAAATGTTTTCTTTTTGTGAGAAGGCACCACATAAAAAAATCATTGTTCCAGCTAAGCCAAGAGAATATTCCATCCATGCGAATTTTTTGCTAAATTTATTATAGATTGTGTAAAAAATAAAAAACAGGATGAGGAAAGCCAGAGAATAATATGTGAAGAATATGCTTACAATTACAAAAGGGATAAAAGATAGGAAAAACATGAAAATTAAAGCTTCTTTTTTAGAAATTAATCCACTTGCCAATGGTCTTTTAGCTACATATCCAGACTTTTTGTCTATTTCAATATCAAAATAATCATTTTGAACGAAACCAAAAGAATTGGCAAAAATACCTACTAAAAGCAAAAGAAATAAATTGTTAAAAATGCCATTTGAAATGGCTCCAATAATAGGCATCATGGCAATGAATATGCCATAAGGTCTGATTAGCTGAACATATCCTTTTAATTTTTCCTTATTCATCTCAAATATTTTTGCACTGCATTTGCAAATCCATCAAAGCCTAATTCCCTTCCAAAAACTTCTTTTGCTCCTACTTTCTTCAATTTTTCTCCCCATTCTAAATGGGCATAGGCAGTAAAGCCCACTATATTTGCATTTCTATCAATTTTCATTATTTCTTGAGTTGCCCTTACTCCATCCATTTCAATGCCTTTTAATTGTTTTTTCAAATCAGCTAATTTTCTACTTCCTGACAAATTCAAGTCCATTATTACCAAATCTGGTCTTTTTCCCTGCACAACCAAATTTCTGTATAATTCTACACCTTGCCTTCCATTATAAGCAGAATAAATTTCAACATTTAAAGGGGCTAAATACTCGCTAAGCAATTCATGAATTTCCTTTTCATCGTCAACAATAAGAATAACTTTTTTGCGCATTTCCTGCCCCAAAAAGAATTTATGCAGGGCTTAAAAACATTTTGTTGATAGATAG
>CAZBXJ010000132.1:0-3498 GCA_964495775.1 uncultured Thermoplasmatales archaeon
TCAGCCTTTTTATGTCCTTTTGAGGAATTGCCATTGTAACTCCAACAAACATTGAAAGCAAGCCAAATATAATTAAAGCTCCTCCTATAACTTCTAAATTCAAAGTTAAGCCATATAAGGTAAAGCAGACTCTGAAAAGAGCATATAAGCTTGCTTGGCTTGCTGCAACAAGCATTGCCGTTATGGACGCTGGGGCAACGCTGTAAGCATCGGGAGTCCAGAAATGCATGGGCACAGCTCCACATTTCATTGCAAATGCTGCAACAAGTAGAGCCAATGCTATTTTATCAAGTTGGCTATATTTTATAACGCTTGCTAAAGCAGCTATGTTAAGCAAATCATATTGAGCATAAAATAAAGCTATAGCAAACAAAACAAATAATGCAGCAATACTTGATATAATTAAAAATTTAAATGAGCCCTCAACAGCATCACCAAATTGGCTACGATAAGCAATTAATGCAGCACATGCTATTGATAAAACCTCAAGAAAAACAAAGAGGTTGAATAAATCACCTGTAAATTCCATTCCAACCATTCCAACTAAAACTAAAAGTAATAAAGTATAGAATTTTCCTTTTCCCTTCTCTTCCTCAATAAAAGCTAATGAATAGATTCCTCCAGCAAGGCTGACTGTAGCACTTATTAATCCCATGAATGCACCCATTCCATCCACTTCTAAAACAATTCTTACAGGCACTACAGCTTGAGTAGGAATTGTTTCTGTTGGATTGGAAGCACCCATTGTATAGATGTGAATTCCATTGGTAAAGACATCCCATGCAAATAAAATCATTATAATCTCTTCTATGATAAGAATGGCAATAACAAAAGCATTTCTTGCTTTCTTGCTTATCCTATCTATTATAGGAGTTAAAAATGCTGCTAACAATGGCAGAGTAATAAGCAAGGCAGGAGAATGTGTTAAAAGCCAATCCATATTCATTCTTTCAACCTCCTTACTTTTCTGCTATCTAAAGTTCCATAATGACGGTAAATCATTATTGCTAAAGACAAAATTAAAGCCAATACCGCCACCCCTATAACAATGCTTGTAAGCGTTAATGCTTGAGGAACTGGCATAACCATTTCTTCCGGAATTTCTATTCTTGGGGGCAGATTCGTATAAATGGGAGCTACACCTCCTTTTCTGTAGCCCAAAGTAATCAAAAATAGATTTACCCCACTTTCAAGGATAGTTACTCCTATTGCTATCTTGATTAAATTTCTTTTGAATAAGATGGCATACAAGCCTATCAGAATCAATGCAATAACTGTGTAAAATGGAATATTGTAAATCATTCTTTATCACCTCTGAACAATGCCATTACCAATACTACTGATGCCAAACCTCCAATTACTTTCATTCCAACAGCAATGTTAAGTAATGGCAAAATTCCTCCTGTGTTTAAATAGCCAGGATTGCTTCCAAATGGAGGTATTTTTCCAAATAGTTCGCTTCCCACTAAGAAATTATATAAGAATGTTGAAGTCATTATGAAGCCAAGTAAGCCAACAACAACAAATATCAAGCCTCCAATGCTTTCAAAAATTGATAGGTTTTCTTCTCCTACTTTCTTTCTGATTTCTCTTGCTCCATAGGCGACAATAAGCATTACTATAGCAGATGCTCCTATTGCCCCTCCTTGAAATCCTCCTCCTGGTGTCAGATGTCCATGCATTATCACATAGAAAGAAAACATGATTATGAATGGGAATAGGAGGCTAGCTATTGTTGTCACAATTACGCTCATTCTTTCTTCCTTCATTTTCTCCTCCTCAACACAACCAACGCTCCAGCTATGGCTGTAAATAATACTGTTGCTTCTCCAAGGGTATCATAACCTCTGTAATCGAATACAACGCTTGTTACAACATTATTTGCACCAGTTTCATTTTGTGCATTTTCAATAATATAATCATCCATTTTTGATTCCTTTATTTCTCCAAATGGGCGCAATTCATAGGCAGCGTAGAGAAGGAAAGCTGCAAATATAATGAATGCAATGGCTTTTTTCATTTCTCCTCCACCTCCTCCTCCATTCTGGCGGTATTTTTTATGGCAATGATGAACAGAGCGGTTGTAATGCAAGCTCCTACTCCAGCTTCAGCAATAGCAACGTCTGGAGCATGAAGCATATAGAAATATAGGGAAAGTAGCAAGCTCATCACCGCCAAAGCAACAACTGCAGCTAATAAATCTTTAAACACTACCGAAATAATAGCTGAAGCTACCGTAAATATTGATACAAGAATTAAAGATATTTCAAATAAACTTAGCCCTATTTCAATCATTTTCCCTCCTCCAAATCATCTACAACTGCTTTAACGGGCTTTATTCCGCTTCTATGAGCAGCTCTCGCAATTGCATGAGCTCCAGTTGGATTTGTGAGCAATATGGCAAGTAAAGCAAAGAAGGAATGAATGGCTAAGGAAATCATTTGCTCATCGCCGTCATACCATTTCCATAAACCATATGCTATAGATGCCAAACAAATGAATATGCTCCCAAATGTTGTGCATTTTGTTCCTGCATGCAATCTAGTATAAACATCTGGAAAGCGAAGCAAGCCCAAGGAGCCAAGTAAATTAAAGGCAACGCCTATGCCTAAGAATATATAAATGATTTCCCAAATCATAGCTCACCACCCTGCAAATATTTTGCTATAAATAGAGTTGTGATGTATGAAAGAAGTGCGTAAACTATTGCAACATCTATATAGACAAGCATTTTTGTTGCTGTTCCAAATAGAATCATTCCTGCTATAACAAGAGTGTTTATTGTATCCAATGCAACCACTCTATCTGGAACAGTTGGACCAAGTAAAACCCTTATTATCGCTACCGCAATCGACACAAAGATTATTATCAAAGCTATCATAAACGGGTTCATTCTCCTATCCTCCTTGCCCAATCAGGAAATGTGGAGCAAATGGGCTTATAATCGCGGGGCATTTTTTCTAAAGCTTTATCTTTTGCATAAATCCAGTGAACATACAGATTTTTTTCATCATCAACATCTACACTTAGAGTTCCAGGTGTAAGAGTAATTGAATTTGCCAAAATTGTTATAGCCAAATCACTTTTTAAGCCCGGGGAAATTTTAACAATAGCTGGTCTAATTTTTCCTGTTATGACTCGATAAGCAACATCAAAATTTGCTTTAGCCATTTCATAGAAGAAACGAGGGAGATATGCTATAAGAAATGGAAATCTTTTTGCAAGCTTATAATCTTTTATGAATATTTTTCTTACAATTGCTCCTCCTATAATAGAAAAAATTATGCCAGCCAAAATTTCATCATATTCCCATATGTTGCCATTGAATGTCAATGCAAGCCAGAGAATCAAACAAAATATGAAGGATGCTATGAATGCTAACATCGAAAGGATATAGAATTTCTATATTTAAAACTTTATCTAATTTCAGTATCTCCGCAAGTGGCAGATGCAGATTTACCGTTTTTAAATCTGCATTTTGTTATTGCGAAAGCTTAG
>CAZBXJ010000133.1:0-3474 GCA_964495775.1 uncultured Thermoplasmatales archaeon
TTTTCTTTTGCTAATAGCATTTCCATTTAAAAGCAGAGATGGCGCAATGAACATAAAAACTGCAATGGAAGCAGTTAATGAAGAAATTTTTGATATGCTTATAACCAGAGTAATGAAAATGGTTCACATGTCTGCTTTATCTGCAGCAATAATAAAAGATGGAAAGGTAGTATGGGCAAAGGGATATGGTTTATATGATAGAGAGAGGAATAAAGAAGCAACAGAGAATACAATATATTTGGTTGCCTCAATTTCAAAAACATTTACATCTACAGCCATCATGCAACTCTATGAAAAAGGATTGCTTGATTTAGATGATGATGTGAATAAATATTTGCCATTCAGCTTAAGAAATCCAAAACATCCAGATAAGCCAATAACTATAAGAATGCTTTTAGCCCATCAATCAAGCTTGGCGGAGGATCCGCCAGCATTTTATTGCCATTTCCCCGGAGATTTAAAAATAGAAGGCTACCCAGAGCCATGGCTTGAAGAATATTTAACGCCTAAGGGCATTCATTATAAGCCTCAGATATGGGCAGATTATGAGCCAGGAGAAGAAATGAACTATGCAAACATAGGCTATTCAATTTTGGGGTATATTGTGGAAAGAATTACAAACATGTCATTTGAAGAATACTGCCAGAAATATATATTTCAGCCATTGGGAATGAAAAATACAAGTTTTGAATTAATGAAGCTAAATATAAGCAATATTGCTGTTCCTTACATATACAGAGGAGAATATGAACCATTGCTTCACTACCAAATTCTTGATTATCCAGCAGGTGGATTAAGAACAAATGTAATAGATTTATCAAAATTTTTGATAGCGCATATGTATGGAGGAGAATATAATGGCATTAGAATTTTAAGCCCAGAAAGTGTTGAAGAAATGCATAGAGTGCAGTATCCAAGCCATAAATACTTCTTCCAGTACGGCTTGGGATTTCAAATATGGAATATAGGCGGAGAGAAATACATTGGGCATACCGGCGGGCTTTATGGTGTGGCTACAAAAATGGTTTATAGGGAAAGAGATAAAATAGGAATAATATTCTTTACAAATAAAGGTGTTGAAAAGATGAATGAGGTTATTGCATTTTCAATGATAGAAAGATTGCTTTTCTGGAAGGCAACTCATGATAAAAAGGAATTGTCCAAAGAAATTATGGAGGCGACGGTAGAAGCGAACAAGCATCTGCTATCCCTTCAATGATTTATACCACTCTACCATATCTTTTACCGTCTTATTTAAATCATAATCTGGCTCATATCCAAGCTTTTCCTTAGCTTTCTTCCAGCCTATTATCCTATTTGTCCCAAAAGATTTAACTCTAAACCTTGTTAAAGAAGGTTCTTTTGAAAAAATTTCAGAAAAAACTGCAGTTAAATACGCCATTAAATAAGGCACATGTTTTTTTGGCTTATCAACACCCAATTCATCTGCTATTTTTTCATACAGCTCTTTAACTTTGCAATGGAAACTAACAACATTAAACACATCACCTTTTTCATCTTTCTCAAAAGCCAATCTTAAACATTTTGCAACATCTTTTGGATGAACAATGCTAACAAAATTCTCTCCATTCCCTATATAAACCAAATTTCCTTTTTCAGCCCTCTCCAACAAAATTTTTGTTGCTTTTGCCCTCGCCCCCAGAACTAAAGTTGGTCTTATTATGGAGAGATGAAAATCATATTGCTTGAGAATTTCCTCCCCAATCAATTTCGATTTCTGATAGGCATTCATTGGCTTTTTTGGATAATCCTCATTTATTTCCTCTTTTACATTTGGATGTCCATATACTCCTGCAGAACCTGTATAAATGATTCTGTTTATTCCCTTTTTCTTTGCCATTTCAGCCACATTTTTTGTGCCTTTAACATTATGCTTAAAAAATTCCTTTTTCTTTCCATAATCAGAGGCAAAAGCTGCATTATGAAAGATAGCATCTATTCCATCAAAAGCCTTCTCTAAAGATTCTGGCTTTGTAATATCTCCTATAGCTATCTCCACACCTTCATATTTAAAATCCTTCCTTCTCGTCAGAGCCCTCACTTCATATCCATTTTCAAGAAGCTCATTCAATAGATATCTGCCGATAAATCCACTTGCTCCAGTAACCAATATCATAAGATTGTATCAATTACAAATACTTATTTATGGCGATTCTATTCATTTCATGAAACTCTTAATGGTTGGAGGAGGAGCAATAGGAGGAATAACCGCTGCTTACATAGCAATGAATGGATATGACATAACAATTTATGATGTGGATGAAGAGCATGTAAGAAAGATAAACGAAGATGGTTTGTTTATAGATGGTGTAAGAGGAGAAAAAAGAGTTAAGATAAAAGTTGCAACAAAACTTGAAGATAAATATGATATTGCTTTTCTTGCAGTAAAAAGCCAATACACCAAGGATGCTATGAAAGCTTTGCTCCCCCATCTAAAAGAAAATGGGATTGTTGTTTCCTTGCAGAATGGAATTAATGAAGAAATAATTGCAGAAATGGTAGGCATCGAGAAAACCATTGGGGCAGTTACCGGCTGGAGTGCCACAAATGTTGCACCCGGGCATTTGCGCCAGACATCGGAAGGAAATTTCATCATTGGTAGGCTCGATGGAAAGATAACGCCAGAGGTGGAAGAAATAAAGAAAATTTTGGAGAGTATGGCTGGGGTTATAATAACAGATAACATAATGGGGCATTTATGGACAAAGTTGCTCATCAATTCTACAATAGCAAGTTTAGGAGTCATTTTTGGAGTTGAGTTGAAGGAGTTAGTAAATGATGAAAAATTGCTTCCAATAATGGTTGCTTTAGCTGATGAACTTGTGAGAGTGGCAAGGAGCTTGGATATAAAACTTGAGAAATTTGAAGGCATGTTAGATGTAAATCTCTTTAGAATAGATGATTTTGATGATTTTAAGAGGGTTGTTGCAATAATGAAAATTGCTGGGGAAAAATACAAAAAATTGAAATCTTCAATGTGGCAGGATATAGAAAAAGGAAGGAAGACGGAGATTGATTATATAAACGGATATGTTGAAAGGAAAGCTGAAGAGCTTGGTATAGATACACCAATCAACAATCTTGTAATCAAAATGGTTAAGGAAATTGAAGAAGGTAAGAGAAAGCCAGCATATGAAAATGTTGATGAGTTCTATAAAAAAATAAGAATTCCTAAGAAATGGAGGGAATTTGATTACAGCAATTTAGAATATGCCATCTATAATTTACCCATAAATTATAAGCATGAAAATGTAGTAAAGATGGCATCTCTCTATTTAATTGGACTTACTTACGCATATGCTCAAGCTTTTGGAAAAATAACTGATTCAATATTCGGCAAAGTTTTTATAAGGAAGGATAAATGGGAAATAGCAAATTTAGTTACAGCAAAATTTTTGGAAAATTCTGGCAAAAAATTTGCGGAGATAGCAAATGAAAATTATAAAAAGAAAT
>CAZBXJ010000134.1:0-3420 GCA_964495775.1 uncultured Thermoplasmatales archaeon
GGAAGAAATTGAAGAAGAAACCTCAAAAAAAGATTTGGTCGGATTGGTCATTTTTCTGACAAAAATAAATCCGAAACAAATGGGTTTAAGTGTCCATACTTAAAAACGCCTGAATATTCGATATTCACCAATATTATCGGATTAAACAGCCCGGTTTTTCAAAATGGCGAAGTTTTAAAGTCAGTTCAGAACCGAGATTCCGATACGCTGGAACAAGGGGCATCATAAATTCAATCACGGAAGAGCCTATCAATAATTGTCGTGGATGAGAACTGTATCTTTATCATGCCGGAATACCGATATGAAAAGGAGTAAAAAACAAGCTCGCTTTCTGAGGATAAACCAGAAAGTCCGGCAATACCGGTAGATACCGAAGATTCAAGCTCTGAAGTTTACATAATGGATCATTGTTTTTTATTGTAGGAAATACCAGCTTGAAAAATCTGAGAATCGCGCCGACGAATATCGAAGATTCAGATGTTTTCAACAAGGTATATGAATTTCATCAATTTATTACATCCTCTGAAAAATCTGTTATTTTGCGGCCATTATAACTAATTAAAGTCGTATTTTCTGCAATCTTTTTAAGAATGCAGGCGAGCTTCATTGCTTGCTTAGGTGTTAAAACAATTAGGCCCCAAGTCTTCCAATTTTTAGGATTTTTCTTGTAATATCTCAAGGTTTCGATGTGCCTTTCCGCCTCATTTCCGAGAAATACAATTTCTACTTCATATTCTCCGGTTTTCTGTCTTTTAGTCAGCTTAATGAGAAGCTGAGGCCTTTCGCCGCGCTCAACTGTTTGGTTTACCTCTTTCCCTAGCTCGGGGAGATAAACTCGAATGGCTTGAACATTAACCAATTCTCTCCTAATTGCCTTCTCGACTTTGATCCCAGAATTTTCGAAGAAGACATTGAGTTTAAGTTCCATTTTGACATTTCACGGCTTTCCACCTTTCTTGCGACCTACAAGCATGAATGACGAATTTCACACGCCAACAAGGCGGCTTAACTCCTTCAACACCAACTCGCTTGCAAGCCGGGCAGTTGCCTCATCTGCTGAACCTTCAATGTTAACCAGAGGCGCGTTGATTTCAAGTATAAGGCCGCTGGCAGCAGCTCCGCCAACCGGAATTTCAAAAGCCGGCGCCTCAGCTTTCATCAAATTCACCCTTAAATCTTCGAGCTGCTGATTCCCTTTGGAAACATCTGAACTTTTCAAGGTTATCCCTCATAATTTATGGATAGCAATAAGTAATAAATGAGTGCATTTTGATACATATTAATGGAGTAAAAATTGCCAAGGCGTAAGGGCTCACTGAACAAGAAAACAACCGCAAAGGTATTAAACGCTTTGATGGATGGCCCTTTATATATAAGACAAATTTATAGGAAAACCGGCCTCGGGTTCAGAACGATAACGTATGTTTTGAAGGTTTTAGAAGAGCGAGGATGGGTTGTTTCATGGAAGGAGAAGAATCGAAAAGTTTACAGTTTAACGTTATTAGGGTTAAACCAATTCTTATCAAATTTTATTGCCGAAAAAACCGGAGCAATGCTTTTAAATTCTGTCCCGCTTTCTCTCTCAGAAATAATTCAAAGCTGGTTTAAAGAAATGGAACTTGTCTATAAACAAAATGTGTTCTATTTCAATAAAATTTGGAATGAAATTCGAAATGTAATGGATATTCAAATGAGGTATTTTGAGGAGAATAATCGCGCAATTAAAGAGCTTAAGGCTGAAGCGAAAAAAGACGGTTTTTCAATCATTGAATTTCCTTTTACTGAGGAAGTGGTGCGGCTTATTGAGTATTACAAGCGATATAAGCAGGGCTTCCGTTATCTTAGGCAGAAAGGGCTCAGTTTCTTTGACGCGTTACGATGGGCGAGAACTGCGCAACAATGCTTATTAGAGGAGAAAATGAAGAGCATCCCGTTTTCCCAGAGGCGGGTTGAAAGAAGAAAAAGGCTTTTTGAAATTCCCGAAGGATATCAACCAACGCTCTATCCACTTAATCAAAATGTTTTAATGAGAAGAAAATCGAGAAAGATTAAATAAGCAATCGTTGTTACTGCCCAGAGGATAACGCCAAATAAGGCATGTTATTATTATGTCACGAAAAAGGATTTTGGGGTTTTGCCGTATTTTATTTTTGAGTGGGTTTGTCTATTAAAATTCCGAAACTCCGGCATCTTTCGGCAATGCCGGTTCAACAAGACCATTTCCAGAAATCTTTTTTATTTCTTGCCCTGTTTCATTTCGGCATTCCAGCATGTTTAAACCAATACCGTTCTCATCCACACCGATCATATAATATGTTTCCCGTGCTAATATGAAACCTAATTAAGAGTGTATTCCAAAATCGTAAAATTTATCAGAATACATATGACAATTCTTACTCCAGAAATAACAGTTAATTAATTGAGTTAAAATAAATAGTTTATGGGGGAGTTGAAAATGGAAGAATCGGAAATCCTCAAGGCACTCAATGAAGACAGTAAATGGATAACTGAGAATTACGATGCTCTTAAGAAATACGAAGGTAAAGTGATAGCTATAAAAAATAAGAAGATTATTCGTATCTCTGATGATTTGCAGGAATTATTAGAGGAACTCGAAGAAGACAAAGAGGATGCAGCGTTCCTACTTATTGAGGCTATACCCCCTAAGAATGTTTCATTCATACTTTAGGGAAAAAGAGCATTGGTTAAAATACCTTGCCACTTAAGGAAATTCATTCGTGAGCGGCTGTTTCCCTTCGTACCTTTTATCATCAGATTTTCCCGCTTCTCGGGAGTTCTGGAGGCCTTAATTGATACAGGTAGTCCCCACACAGTTTTATCTACAAAAGATGCCTTAAAACTGAGACTTCCAATAAAAAAATGGCGAAGGGGAGAGCCCATATCACTGGCAGGATTCCGCTTCTTTAATCATCCCATAAGCAATGTTACAATAACGTTTAGAAAAGAAGACAACAATAGCCTTCAGATTACTTTTCCTAAGATGGGCGTATTAATTCCAACAAAGATAAACAGGAAAGTATTAGAAGAGGTAAAACACATTCCAAGCATAATAGGTAACGACTTTCTTGAGGAGCAAAAATTCGCTTTGTATTACAATCCAAGCGGCAGAATCGCTTATTTAGAGCGTGAATAATTTCTCCTTCTTATTTTATTTTGATAGTTCCTGTAGAGTAATTTAAGCATGATTAATGACCTCTTGTTTTAGCGTATCAGAATATCGAATCTGAACTGACTTCAAAATTCTCTCCATTTTAAGAACTGGATTATCTAATGCGGTGATATTGGTAAATATCGAATCCTCGGGCATTTTCAATGTGCCCGGTTAAGGGCCTATATGACAGGGCTACCCCGCTTGTAGGCAAGCTTCTTCTTAACAATTCCGATCAAGGTTTTCTCCGG
>CAZBXJ010000135.1:0-3415 GCA_964495775.1 uncultured Thermoplasmatales archaeon
AAAGGAAATATGATGCCAATGAATTGCTTAAAGAAAAAAGCATATACTGGTATAAAAATGGATACAACATTAAAGCTTTGATGATATGGGCTATAGGTTTTATTTTCTACATTTTACTTGCCTTTGAAGGCTTAATGGGCTATACAATCCCCTTCTTTTCCTCATTTGGCTATTTCATAGGCTCGTCCATTCCCACTTTCCTCCTTGTATTCGATTTATATTTGCTATCCATGCTAAATGAAAAATAAGTTATGTTAGATTAGCTTCATAAAGTCATTGCACAGCATTGAAAAGTAAATTTTTGAATGTCAAACAAACACATAACATAAAATATTTTAAGTATCCTCTTATTTCCAATGAGCATGGAAGCAAAAAATTATCCAAAAATGGAAGAAGAAATTTTAGACTACTGGGAAAAGAACAGAATATTTGAAAAAAGTTTGGAAAACAGGAAAAATTGCCCAAAATTTGTTTTTCTTGAAGGTCCTCCTACAGCTAATGGACTTCCTCATCCTGGGCATGTGCTAACCAGAACAATGAAGGATGTTGTCTTGCGATACAAAACAATGAAGGGATTTTATGTTGAAAGAAGAGCAGGCTGGGATACTCATGGATTGCCAGTGGAAATTGAAGTAGAAAAAATGTTAGGATTGAAGAACAAGCAGGAAGTAGAGGAATTTGGAATAGAAAGATTCAATGAGGAATGTAAAAAGAGTGTTTTCAAATATGAGGAAGCATGGAAGGAAATGACAAGAAGAGTAGGATTTTGGATAGATATGGACAATCCATATATTACATTGGATAACAAATATATTGAATCGGTATGGTGGTCATTGAAAGAGGCATGGAAAAAAGGATTGCTTTTTAGAGGATATAAAGTAACTCCTTACTGCCCAAGATGCGGAACAACTCTTTCATCTCATGAGGTTGCTCAGGGTTATAAGGAGGTGGAGGATCCTTCCATATTTGTGAAATTTAAAGTAAAAGGAAAAGATGAATATTTTTTGGCATGGACAACAACCCCTTGGACACTTATTTCAAATGTTGCTTTGGCTGTTCATCCAGATGAATGGTATATAAAAATTGATTATAATGGAGAGAGATTAATTTTAGCTGAAGAGAGGGCGGCGATATTGCTTAAAGATAAGGAATATGTGGAGCTTGATAGATACAAGGGAAAGGAGCTTGAAGGAATGGAGTATGAACCCTTGTACAAATTTGTTGAACCCAGCAAAAAATGCTGGTATGTTATCCTTGCAGATTTTGTTACGATGGATGAAGGAACAGGAATAGTCCATATTGCTCCTGCTTTTGGAGAAGAAGACTATGAAGCTGGAAAGAAATATGATTTGCCAGTAATTCAGCTCGTTGATACTCAGGGAAGATTTAAAGAAGAAGTTAAACCATGGGCTGGGAAATTTGTTAAAGATGCAGATGAGGAAATTATTATGGATTTACAGGAGAGAGGATTGCTTGTAAGCAAGCAAAAATACAGGCATCAATATCCATTCTGCTGGAGGTGCGACTCTCCTTTACTTTATTATGCAATTGAATCATGGTTCATAGGAATGTCAAAATTGAGGGATGAACTGATTAAAAACAATGAGAAAATAAACTGGTATCCTGAGTATATAAAGCATGGTAGATTTGGAGAATTTATAAAGGAGGCAAGAGATTGGGCTTTATCAAGGAAAAGATACTGGGGAACTCCCCTGCCAATATGGATTTGCCAGAACTGTAAAAAGGAAATTTGTATAGGAAGTATTGAAGAGTTAAAAAAGCTTTCAATTAATTTTCCAGAAAAACTTGATTTGCACCGCCCCTATGTAGATGAAATCTTGCTAAAATGCCCAGACTGCCAGGGAGAGATGAAAAGGGTAGAGGAGGTAATAGATGCATGGTATGATTCTGGATCAGCTTTCTTTGCTCAATGGCATTACCCATTTGAAAATGAAGAGAGATTCTGGGAAAATTATCCAGCAGATTTTATATGCGAGGCAATAGACCAAACAAGAGGATGGTTTTATTCATTGCTTGCAGTCTCCACTCTCATTTTCAATGATATTCCATATAAAAATGTTTTAACTCTTGGCTTAATCCTCGACGAAAAGGGGCAAAAGATGTCTAAGAAGGCTCGCAATTATGTTGAGCCAACAGAAATTTTTGAAAGGGAAGGAGCAGACCCAATGAGATGGTATTTTGTCTCCTCCTCCCCGCCCTGGCAGCCAAAAAGATTTTATGAAAAAGCAGTAAAGGAAGTATTGAGTAAATTCTTGCTCACCTTATGGAATTCTTTTTCATTCTATAAGACATATGCGACATTGGATAAATTTAATTATGAAGAGCATTGTGTTGGCATTGATAAAAGAAAATTGCTCGATAGATGGATTTTGTCAAAACTCAATAGCCTAATTAAAGAAGTTGAGGAGAAAATGGATAATTATGAAATTCATAAGGCTGCGAGAAGCATTGAAAACTTTGTTATAAATGATTTGAGCAACTGGTATATAAGAAATTCCAGAAAAAGATTCTGGCAAGAAGAGCAAAGCTTGGATAAGCTGGCTGGCTATTCAACACTTCATGAAGTTTTGCTTGCAGTAGCAAAGTTATCTGCTCCATTTATTCCATTTATAACTGAAAAAATATATCTTGAAATGGGAGGAAAGGAAAGCATTCATCTTTGTGATTATCCAAAAGCAAATGAAGAATTGATTGACAAGGAACTTGAGGAAAAAATGGAAATTGTAAGGAAAATAGTTGAGGAGGCAAGAGCTTTAAGGGCTAAGAGGAAAATAAAAATTAGATATCCTTTGAAAGAAATAATAATTACAACTCCATTGGAAGAATTTGAAGAGCTTATTAAGGAAGAGATTAATGTCAAAAAAGTTGTTTTTTCAAAAGATAAGAAATTTTTGGAAGAGGTAGCAAAGCCAAACTTTTCAAAGCTCGGTCCAAAGTATAAAGGAGAGGCAAAGAAAATAGCAGAGGCAATAGAAAAATTGTCGCCAGATGAGCTTAAAAAAGGGAAAGTGATTGTAGATGGAAAAGAATATGAAATAAGCCAGGAGGATTATATTGTGGAAAAGAAGCCAAAGGAAGGATATGAAGTGGCAGAAATAGATGGAATAACAATTGCATTGAATATTGTTCAAACACCAGAATTGTTAAAAGAAGGATTTGCAAGAGAAATTGTAAGAAGGATACAGGAAATGAGAAAAGAAATGAACTTAGGAATGGAAGAAAGAATAAGAGTTGAGATAAATATAAGCAAGGATAGGCTTGATGAATGGGAAAATTATGTTAAAAATGAGACAAGGAGCAATGAAATAATTTATAAACAGCAACCGGAAGGAGAATATGTAAAAGAATGGGACATAGAAGGAGAAAAAATAATAATAGGAATAAGAAGAGATTA
>CAZBXJ010000136.1:0-3370 GCA_964495775.1 uncultured Thermoplasmatales archaeon
CCCCATGCCGATTTAAAGCCAGGCATAGCCTTATTATCATAAACAATTTTTATCTTCATTCTTTCACCTTTGTCGGCTTTTCCATTTTCTCCAACTTTTCTTCAATAAAATCTTTTATTGTTTCATCAACATTATCCTTAGCTGAATAAATTTCTATACCTTTATCGCTAAGCATATGATATGCAATTTCTCCTATTTCCTTTGTTATTAAAACATCTATGCCTTTGTTAACTAAAAGCTTAGCACAAGCTAAACCAGCTCTAATTTTCCTTTTAAAATAAGGATTCTTTATTTCATCCATTTTAATTATCTTCCTATTTTCCTTATCTACTATTAATAGCAAAAATTTTTGAGCTCTTCCAAAATGTTCAGATATTTTTCCATTATCTATAGGAATAGCAACTCTAACAATCTTTGCTTTATGTGGCTCTACATGTATAACAAATGAATCAATTTCTCTAAGCTTATCTTTAACTTCTTTTTCTATTTTATCTGCTATTTCATGGGCTTTGCTTATATCTAAACCTTTTTTCACAAATACTTTTGCTTCTCCAAATAAAAATGGACCGGATCTTCTCAACTTGATTTCATTAAATCCTTCTATATCTTTTTGCTTCTTAAGCAAATCAACAATTTTCTTTTTTGCCTCTTTGGGAGCATAATCCATTAATGCATAAATTGAATCCTTTAAGCTTTCTACACCTATTTTGAAAATCAAAATCGCTATTCCTATACTAAAAATTCCTTCAACGTATCTAAAATCAAAGTAATCTAAAATTATTCCAACGAAGACAAAAACAGATGATAGAGCATCTATTTTGCGTTCATGCCCAACAGCAATTAAAGATTGCATTCTGTTTTCTCTTCCAATCCTGCATAAATAAATGGCAATCAAATAAGAAATAATTATGGAAATAAGTGTAGTAAATAAGGCTAAATATGGCAGTCTTAACGATGGCGGATAATGCAATTTTTTATAACCTTCAACAGCAACCTCATAACCAGCAAAAATAATTAGAAATGAAATAAATAAAGTTGCTAAATTTTCTGCTTTATAATATCCATAAGGAAATCTTTCATCTGGTGTTTTTGAAGCAATTTTTATTCCTATTGATGCAGTGAAAATGACTAATAAATCAGATGCAGAATGAATAGCATCTGATATGAGTAAGAAAGAGTTTGTAAGATAGCCGACCACACCTTTAAATAAAGCAAGGAGTAAAGTTACAAATCCTGCAAAAATAGATATTCGCAAGCTTTTTTCAAATGCCTCATTCATTTTATCTTTATTTCATTCCATATTTCCTCTATTAATTCTGCTAACTTATCATCATACTCAACTATATTTTTTCCATTTATCATTGCATCAACAAATTTTTTATCAAATGGGATTTTACCAACTAATTCAATTCCATTCTCATTACAAAATCTTTCAATTTCTCTTGCCATTTCTTCATTTATGTCATATTTATTTATTACTACTACAGCTTTAACTTTAAAATGCTCTGCCACACTAAGCACCCTTTTCATATCATGAATAGCTGGCATTGTTGGCTCGGTAACTATAACAACTAAATTTGTATTGCCTATAGAAGCTATAACTGGGCATCCTATGCCAGGCGGAGCATCTATAAGAATAAGTTCTTTTCCATCTTTTTTAGCAATTTCTTCTGCCATTCTTCTAACTTGACTAACTAATTTGCCAGATGCCTCTTCGCCGGGCTTCAATAAACCATAAACAAATTTTCCAAATCTTGTATTTCCAACATAAATATGCCCACTTATCCTTTTTTCCATTTCAATGGCATTTACAGGACAAACAAGTTGGCAAACGCCACACCCTTCGCATTTCTCTTCTATAACTTTATGATTCTCTATTGCTTCAAATCTACAAGCTTCTTCACATTTCCCGCATCTTATGCATTTTTCATTTATTTTAGCTACTTCCATTCCTTCAAAAGGTATCTTCTCTTCTATTTCCGGCTTGAAAATTAAATGCAAATTTGGGGCATCAACATCGCAGTCAGCTATAACAGCATTGGCAAAACTTGCAAAAGATGCAACTAAACTTGTTTTTCCAACGCCTCCCTTTCCGCTAGCTATTGCAATTTGCTTCATTCTGGGCGCCTCCTTCTTACTTCTTCATAATTTAATGGCTTTACTTTTGGCTTCGGCATAGAATAAACATTTATTGTATTAAGTCCAGAAAATGCTGCTTCAACTTCAAGCAATTCTTCTTTGGGCAAAGGAGCAACAGGAGATTTTCTTAAAGGTGTATTTATTTGAATCTCATCTGCTTTAATTTCTTTAGCTAAAGAAGCCATTTCCTCAGCATAATTTTTATTTTCCTCAATGAACATCATTTGTAATGAAAATTTTTTTGCTTTACTTGCAATTTCTTTCATGTAATCAACCATTTCATCAAATTTTATTTTTTCATGAGGTCTATTTATTTTTTTAAAAATTTTATCATCTGGAGCATCAAGCTTTGCTATAATCCAGTCTACATTTTCCAAATCCTTTTGAACATCTTCATAGCTAAATAATGATGAATTAGTTAATATGGCAATAGGCTTACCAAATTTTTTAGCATATCTTGCTACATTGCCTAAATTTTTTGCCAAAGTTGGCTCCCCCATTCCAGAAAAAGTTATAACATCAACAGCAACATTATTCCAAGGAAATTTATCTAATTCATTTTTTGCAACATTATCATTTACAAATATTCTTCTCTCTGCTATTTTATGCACTGTTTTTCCTAGTTGGCAATAAACACAATCAAAAGAGCATGTTTTTTGGCGACTAATCAAATCAATGCCCAATGACTTGCCCAATCTCCAAGAAGCAACAGGGCCATAAACAATCATTTTATTGCCTCATATAACTCCACAAATTTTTTCTCCCATTCTTTTTCCTTTGCTAACGCTATTCCTTTAGAATATAGCTCAGCAATTTCCTTGCTATAAGGAATTTTCATTAAAATCTCTATTCCTTCCTCCTTGCAAAATTCTTCAACACTTTTATCGCCAAGCCCATATTTATTTATTATAACACCATGAGGAATGTTTAGCTTTTTTACTATTTCTACAGCAATTTTCAAATCGTGCAATCCAAAAGGAGTTGGTTCAGTAACAAGAATAACGAAATCAGAATGATGCATAGTTTCTATAGCTGGACATGCATTGCCGGGGGGAGCATCTAAAATTGATATGCCATCTTTTTTTACATATTTTTTAAGCTTTGTTATAACAGGAGTTGCTCTTGCCTCTCCAATGTTAAGCAAACCTTGATAGATTTCTATTTCATTTTTTCCATAATAAATCTCTCCAATTTTTCTTTTTCCTTCTTCAATGGCATCATAAGGACAAAC
>CAZBXJ010000137.1:0-3355 GCA_964495775.1 uncultured Thermoplasmatales archaeon
AGACCAGAAGGACCAATTTACAAAACTATTGAGGTTGTCAAACTATGAAATATGAAGAGGTTTTAAAGAAAGTTTTGGAAAAAATAGTGCCTTCTAAGGAGGAAGAAAAAGAATTAAAGAAAGTTATTGGGGAAATAGAAGAAAAAATAAAGGAAAGGAAGCCCGAGGAAGCGGAAGTTATGCTTGTTGGTTCTGTTGCAAAAGGAACTTATTTGAAAAATTCATTGGATGTAGATTTCTTTATTTTATTTCCTCAGAAGTATAAAAAAGAGGAAATGGCAAAAATAGTTATAAACATGGGAAAAGAAATTTTGCAGGAGTGGGAGGTTCAATATGCGGAGCATCCATACATTAGAGGAAAATATAAGGGATATGAAATAGAGTTTGTTCCATGCTATAAAATTAAAGATGCAAGCCAAAAAATGAGCGCTGTGGATAGGACGCCATTCCATACTGAATACGTAAAGAAAAACTTGAAGGAAGAGATGAAGAATGAAGTTAGATTGCTAAAGCAATTTTTGAAGGGAATTGGTTGCTATGGAGCGGAGGCAAAAATAGAAGGATTTTCTGGTTATCTTACGGAACTCCTCATTCTAAAATATGGAAATTTTCTAAATGTTTTGAAAGAGAGCCAAAATTGGAAGGGAAAAACAATTCTTTCATTGAATGGAGGGGAAAAAGAATTTGAGGAGGAATTTGTTTTTATTGACCCTGTGGACCCTTCAAGAAATGTTGCTGCTGCCTTATCAAAAGAAAAATTGGAATTATTTAAATTAGCTTCTAAGGAATTTCTCAAAAATCCAAGAATTGAATTTTTCTTTCCAAATCCTCCTCCTCTGCTAAGTGAGGAAGAATTAAAGATAAAGCTAAGGAACTTTGTTGGCATTTATTTTAAAAAACCTAAGCTTCCAGATGATATAATTTATCCTCAGCTTAGAAAAGCAGCATTAAATTTGGAGAATTTGCTCAGACAATATGATTTTAAAGTAAAAAGAAAAGCATGGTATGCAAATGATGAAGCATTTGTTGCTCTGGAGCTGGAAAAAAAGGAGCTGGAGGAAATTAAACTGCATATGGGTCCTCCATTGCATGAAAAAAAGCATGTTGAAGCATTCATGAAAAAATGGAAGAACAATAAAATGGCTGTGGAGGAGCCATTTATTAAAGATGGCAGACTGTGGGTTAAAATAAGGAGGAAATATACAGATGCCTTGCACCTCATTAAAGATTTATTGCATCAAGTAAATCTTGGAAAAAATTTAAATGAAATTAAAGATGAAATAAAGATTTGTAATGGAGTTGAGCTAATAAAATTTAGAGAATTTTGGTCTGAATTTTTTTGCGATAAATATCCTTGGGAAAGATAATTTATAACAGCCCCGCTTTTTGAAGGAGGAGCAAATCCTCTGTTGATAATTTTTCTCCTTTTTTGAATCTCTGGTAAATTTCGTCTGCTTTTTTTAATAAAATATCCTTTTCTTTCTCTATTTCTTTTTTCTTTTCCTTCTCTTTCAGCTCCTTCATTTTTTCTTCAATTTCCCTTATTTGCTTGATATATGAAACAAAATCTCTGTGAGCCTTATCCGCATTTAACTTATTCATAATATACTCTCTTTCTATCTTCTTAAGCTCTTTTCTTACCTGACTAGCTTTTTTAAAACATTTAATCATTTCAAAATGTTCTTTTTGTGCTTTTTCTGCAAGTTCCTTCACCCTTTTATGTTCTTTATCGCTTTTTTCTTTCAATTCCTTTTCCATTTCAACATATTTTCTTAACTCCTCATTACTCTCAATAATTTTTTCCCTTTCCCTAATTTCTTTATTAATTTTAGCTAAAAGTTCAATAATTTCTTCCTCCTCCCTCTTGCTTAACTGCTGTGTCATTTGCTTAAATTCAAGTGCATCTCTCTTTTTCTTCAAACTTTCCAAAGAAGGACCTTTTGGAAGGTATTTCTTCTTCAATTCATTCAATTTCTTTTTTACTTCTTCATATTCTTTGTTCAATTCCCTTCTCCTTATTTTAGCTTCTGCCACCTGCTTATTTATTTCATCCCTCCTTTCCCTATGCATTACCCCTTCTTTTCTATGCTTCTCCATCTCTTCTATTAACTTCTTCTTTTTTTTCCTTAATTCACTTGTTAGCTTGTTTAATCTCTCTCTTAGTTCCTTCGCCTCATATAACTTCTTCTTAAGTTCTTTCTTTTGCTCTTCCAAGCTGGCTAAATTTTCCATCTTAAAATTAAAATGAGATTTTTATTAAAAAATTTCGCTAAAAATTATAAAAATGGAAAAAGAAACAAATCAAAGAAATTCCTTTATCTCTCCAACGATTTCCCTTAACTTGGGAACATCGAACCATTTTCTTCCTGTAATTTCATTACAACATGCTTGATACATCCACGCTAAAAGCTTTTCAAGTTTTGTCGGCAAGGGCGGAGGAGGAGAAACAAAATTTTTCCAATTCAATCTATCTCTTTTCTTTGCCTTCTCCACTTCCTCATACCACTCTGTTTTTCTATAGAAAATTCTTGCAATTTCTTTGCTTACCGGAACATTATCAATTTTGAATCTGCATTCATCTGGTGTGCCGAGAACATCAACAAAAATTATTTGCCTTCTTTCATCAAAACCAAACTCTACTTTTCCGTCCTCATTTTCCAGTCCAGCTTTGCTTACTTCCTTACTTATAAGTTTGTTTGCTTCCATAACTAACTTTTTCATTTCTTCCACTTCATCTTCATTTAATCCAGCAATCTCCTTTGCCTCACCCCAAGATATGTATCTGTCTATTTCTTCCAATTTTGTGGACACATCCAAAATTGGTTTTTCCAATTTCTCTCCTGGCTGGGGCATTTTGCTTAATCCTAAATCCTCTAAGGAAATACTTCCCTCTTTTAACCTTCTAAAAACACTTGAGCCTGCTGGAAGAGCATTTCTATAAATTATTTCGAGAGGAATCAAAAAATTGCTTTTTTCCTTCTTATAAATGGAATAATCATAATTTCCATTTTTTAGCTGGGGTTTTAACACTCTCAGCAGTTTAAATTGCATTATATTTACCGCCTCATTTAGCTCATCGAGGGTTTTTACTTTTCCATTTTCAACTAACCCCATATAATGTGTTTTTATGTCCATCTCCCCCAATTTTTCAAAAAAATAGGCACCAATTATGCAGAGAGCTTTTCCTTTATCCTTTATATGATTTGGCATTTCTCCCCAATCAAAAACCGAGTATCTATCAGAAAAGATAAATTGGGCTATACCAGATTCATTTTCCTTAGCTTCTTTTATCACAACTAAATCTTTAACACTTCCCATTGTTCAAAATATCCTGTTCCTTTAATAATTTTTGCTT
>CAZBXJ010000138.1:0-3353 GCA_964495775.1 uncultured Thermoplasmatales archaeon
TCTGTTTCAACCTTGATTAAATCTTCTTTAAACAAAAATCTTCCCTCTTTACTTGCTTCATTTCCATTTTCATCTATAGCTACAACTTCAAAATCAGCATTTTTTCCACTGTAATTAAACATATAAACTGTTCCATCCTTTTCCATTTCATAACTTGTATTATCTATTTTTATATGTACATCTCTTAACCCTGCATTATCTGTAATATGAGCTAAAACAAGAATACTGCCATTCTGCTGTATTTCTGGGAGAAGAACAAGCTCTATTTTTGGTGGAGAAGCATCATAAAATGGGGGATTCAAAGATAAAATAAATATGGCAAGCCAGGTAAAGAAATAAAATGCAATTGAGCCTGCCCATTCTTTTTTGCTAAATTGGCTTATATCAATATTGAGTATTTGCAAAATTTTTGCCATAAAACCTATGGAAGCGATGGCTAAGAAGAAGCACAATGGCCATCTTATTGAAGCATCTAAGCTAAGCCATAAAAAATGGCAGATTATAGCCATGACTATGCCAAATAAAAACGAAACAAAGGTTGTTTTTGCTTTTCTTTTTTCTTTCTTTAAAAACTCTTCCTTGTCAAACTCTGGTATCTTAAATTCTTCTTCCATGCTTAGCTATCAAATTTCATTTAAAAACTTATTTCTTTAATTGCTATGAGTTGAAAGAATTAATTTACATTACAAAAGGTAATTCTTCCTTGCAAAATGGGCATCTTTCATCTTTTAAATAATTTTTTATTATAACGCTTCCATATCTTTTTATTAAAAGCTTTTTGCAGTTGTGGCAGTAAGTGTTTTCATATTCATGTCCGGGAACATTTCCTATATATGGATATAAAATTCCTTCTTTTTTGGCTTTTTCATATGCATATTCCAGCTTTGCAATGGGCGTTGGCGGCTTTTTGAATTTATAAGCAGGAAAATATCTTGTGAAATGGATTGGCACATCTCCTCCCAAAAATTTTAAGTGCTTTTCTATAATGCTGTCTATTTGCTCCTCCTTGTCATTTACACCATTTATGATTAAAAATACCATTTCAACATGTATTCCAATTTTTTTGGCATGGCTTGCATTTTCCCATATATATCTTTCATCTGCTTTAAGGTATTTCTTATAAACCTCCTCACCTCCTTTTACATCTATATTTATTGCATTTAATCCCGCTTCTTTAAGCATGTTCAAAGCTTCCTTTGTCATATAACCATTCGAAACCATGCTATTGGGCTTTTTGCTAAGCTTAAAAACGTCTATGCAGTATTCAAATAATAAAGTCGGTTCATTAAAACTTGCACATAAACCATGTTCTCCAGCCATCTCCACCAGTTTTTGTGGCGATACAAATTCAAATTTTTCTGGAGGCATTGTTTTTGATAAATGCCAGTTCTGACACCATGGACAAGGGAAATTGCAAGAGTAGGTGGAAAAGGTTAAAGCTTTGCTCCCCGGATAAAAATGGAAAAATGGCTTTATTTCTATTGGACGTAGCTCAATGGCACTTAAATTTCCATATGTAAGAGTGTATATTGTGCCATCTATATTTATTCTTGTTTTGCAGTATCCATAGCTTCCCTCTTTTATTTTGCATTTCCTATAGCATAAATTGCACTGATTTCCATGGCACAATAATGCTTTTTGCACAAAAAATAATAGATAAGCTTTTAAAATTCCTATAGTTTATTACTGTGTCAAAGATAGTCAGGGTAATGGGCTATTCTTCTAATGATGAAGAAAGTAACCCAGTAATGAAAGATTTTACGAATGCATTTCGTAATTATAAAAGAAAGTCCCGTCTTAAGCCGATGAAACCAAATTTTTTAGATTATGTAGTGTTTTCAGGAGTTATTATAGGCATTGTTTTAATTCTTTTCTCCTTTTTTGCTGGAAGAAATTTAGGAATTTTAGGAGGAATAATAATAGCTATTGCTTTTCTTTCTGAAATAGTTTCTATAGCTCTTCGTTAAAATTCTATTTTCTTTGCTATTTCTTTTGCTTTCTGCTTGACTTCTTCAGTTAAATTTTTTCCATGTGCATCTATTGTCACCGTTAAAGGACCAAAATCCTCCACTTCCAATACCCATAAAGCTTCTGGCATTCCAAGCTCTTCAAGCCAGAAAACATCTTTAACTTTTTTTATAGCATTTGCTGCCAAAACCGCTGCTCCTCCTGTAAATGCAGCATATACTGCCTTAAATTCCTTGCATGCTTTTGCTGTTTTCTCTCCCATTCCTCCCTTGCCGATGATAATGCGCGTATTGAACCTTTTTATGAAATCATATTCGAAAATTTCCATTCTACTGCTTGTGGTGGGGCCAGCTGCAACAACTTTCCATTCATCTCCTTCTTTTTTAACTATTGGGCCACAATGAAATATGGCTACTTTTGAAAAGTCAATTGGCAATTCTTTTCCTTCATCATACATCTCTATTGCCTTCTTATGGGCTTCGTCTCTTGCTGTAACTACTAAGCCTGTAATGTAAATGGTGTCACCAGCCTTTATTTTTAAAATATCCTCTTCTCCAACTGGCAAATTTAATCTATATTCCATATTTTTCCCTCCTTATCTATTTTCAAGCTTTTTCTCCTATTTGCCCAGCATTGCACAGCTATTGCAACCGGCAAAGAAGCAGGATGGCGGTGAGCTATTTCAACATGCACATCCAAAACAGTTGTTTTTCCTCCCAATCCCATTGCTCCTATTCCAGTTGAATTTATAGCATTAAGCAACTCCTCCTCCATTTTTGCAATCTCCTTATTGCTGTGCCTCTCTCCAACTTTCCTTAATAAAGCTTTTTTTGCAAGCTTCATTGCGATGTCTGCTCCTCCTCCTATGCCTACGCCAACTACAGTGGGAGGGCATGGATTTCCAGCTGCTTCAACCATCCATTCCAAAACAAATTTTTTGACTCCTTTTATGCCAACTCCTGGCTTCAGCATTTTTAATGTTGACATGTTTTCTGAGCCTCCTCCCTTTGGCATTACAGTTATTTTGCATTCATCTCCATCTACAAGCTCCCAGTTTATGTATGGAATATGCAATCCAGTGTTATCTCCGCTGTTCTTTCCAGTAAGAACATCAACAGCATTGGGACGGAGGGGAACCTCTTTTGTTGCTTTTCTTACCCCCTCAACAATTGCATCCTTTATTATATCCTTATATGGAAAATTGTAGCCTACTTCAACATAAAATGTTGGGGTGCCTGTATCCTGACACATTGGCTTTCTTTGTTGCCTAGCCAACTCAATGTTTTTTAGCACTGCTTTTAATTGAGTTTTTGCTGGTTCTTCTTCATTCTCCATTGCCTTTCTTAAAGCATCTTCAACATCTTTTGGCAAATCAATGACAGCAT
>CAZBXJ010000139.1:0-3349 GCA_964495775.1 uncultured Thermoplasmatales archaeon
GGAAAAAAGAGTTGCGCAGTTTCGTTGCTAATGGAGGTGGATATTTTGGAGTATGTGGCGGAGCAAACATTGCTTCTTTGGGTCTGCTTCCTCCAAGCCAAAGAGGATGGAAGCATTGGACAATGTGGGAATGGTTTATGAATGAAGCAGCCATTGGCATAGTTCCTGTATACTCCTATCAGGATATGGCAGATCCTTTTGCTTCTTCCCTAATATGGAAAAATCCGTTTAGGATAGGCTTCTCTGCTTATGTTTGGTATAATTTATCCATAAATGGAACTGGAATTTGTCAGTATTGTAAAATAAATAATAGCCATCCAATTTTTAAGGGATATGAAAATAATAAAAGGCTGATGAGATGGGTTGGTGGTCCCGCATTGATTCCAGTTGGTAACGTAAGCATTTTGGCATGGTTTCCAGATGAAAATATATCTGGTAAAAATGGAAATAAAAGCACCTCTATTCATGCTTGGAGATTTTTTATCCATCCAAAAGAGCCTTTTGATTTTTGGGATATGGAAAACGAGCTTATCGAAACTCATCTAGCAAGAAAACCAGCAGGAGTAGCATATAAATATGGAAAAGGAAGAGTAATAATTTTCGGGCACCATCCGGAGCACCCGGTATGGAAGGGAGGAGAAATTTATGAAGTAGATAATAAATTTAATCATTTATTTGGCTTTGGCTTGTTCAGATGGAGAGATAGAAAGTTTTTACCATCAAACTACAATTGGTGGATTGTTAGGAGATGTGTAGCATGGGTTGCTGGAATAAATGAAAAAGAACTTCCACCAATTGAATAATATGATTTGCAATATGGGATTTGTAGCATATATGTAATAGGCTCTCGAACTAAAATCACGTCTTTACTAAAACAAAAAGAGAAGGAAAAATTGCAAAGGCAATCAAATAGCTATGTGCTTTTCATTCTTTTATTTTTATCCTAACAATAAATTCATTTCCTGTATATTTTTCCATTTTCTTTATTTCAATAATTCTTCCTTTTAGATTAAATTCTTCCATAAAGTAAAGGATGTCCTCAACATAATCATAGAGTCCGCAGGTTCTGCAAGGCACTTTTATCCATATTTTAACCTCATTTTCTTCCTTACCAATTATTTTTGCTTCCGCTTCCGGTGCTCTATATCTGTTATACTCTTCAATCACTTTTTCAATCATTGTATTTTAAATGGAAAGAGTTTAAGATTGTTGCCAACTTGATGAAATGTGCCAAAGCTTTAATTTCAAAATCTAATGTTGTAAGCAAAGCACAATGTTTTTTTAATATGCTACTTATCAACTCATGCAATTTGATGACATAAAGAAAATACTTGAAGAGCAGGGATATGCTATAGTTGGTAAGCACTCAGCAGTTAAGCTTTGCCACTGGCTAAGAAAATCATTGCTGGAAAATAGACCATGCTATAAAAATACATTTTATGGAATTGAAAGCCATCGTTGCTTACAAATGTCTCCAACTGCATTTCACTGCACACAAAAATGCCTTTATTGCTGGCGTTATCAAGCATTTACTTTAACAGAGCTGAAAAAGGAAGATGCTGATGATCCAGCTTTTATTTTGGAAAAGAGCATAGAAGAGCAGAAAAGGTTGTTAACTGGATATAAAGGAGATGAGAGGGTTAGTTTGGAAAAATGGAAGGAAGCTATGGAGCCAAAGCATGTTGCTTGCTCACTAACAGGAGAGCCAACATTGTATCCATATCTTAGCGAATTTTTTGAAGAATGCCATAAAAGAGGAATGACTACATTTTTGGTGACAAATGGAACCAATCCCAAGGCGCTGGAAAAAATGGATGTGTTGCCAAAGCAACTTTATGTTACTGTTGCTGCGCCCAATGAAGAAATTTATAAGAAATTGTGCTGTCCTTTAGTGCCTGAGGGATGGGAAAAACTAATGGAAACTTTAGAGTTATTGAATAGCTTGGATACGAGAACTGTAATAAGGCATACATTGGTAAAAAATTGGAATTTGGGGCATGAAAAAGAATATGCAAAGTTAGATGAAAAAGCAAATCCATGGTTTATTGAACCAAAAGGTTATATGTTTGTAGGGTATTCTCGCCAGAGAATGAAAATTGATAATATGCCAAGTCATGAAGAAATAAAAAAATTTGGAGAAAAGCTGGCAGAACTGCTTAGCTATGAAATTGAAGCTGAGAGAGAAGATTCAAGAGTTGTTTTGTTGGGGAGAGGGAAACAGAGGAGAATAAAATGAATGATTATTTTCTTCTGGCTTTGCTTATAATTTCATTTGGAATAATAATTGCATTGGTGGCAAATAGAAAAAATTTTGCAGTAGCGATTTTACTCGGCTCAATAATACTTTCAATATCCATTCCAGAAAAATTTTTGAGCATTGTTGTAAAAACTGCAACAGATTTTAAAGTGCTTGCTTTGATAGCGATAGTTGTTATGATAAAAATGCTTGCAGTGATTTTGCAGGAAAGTGGATTGCTTGAAGGAGTTATAAATACAATGAAGCAGAAGCTATCCTACAAAGGAATGCTTATTGCCATTCCTTCCATACTTGGATTGCTTCCTGTGCCGGGCGGAGCATTGCTTTCTGCTCCTCTCATAGATGTGCATGGAAAAGTTGCAAATGTGGGAAAGGAATTGCTGATGGCAATAAATTTATGGTATCGTCACATATGGTTTATTATATTTCCTTTAGCTACTCCTTTGGTATTGCTGGCTGATTTATCAGGCTACAATATTTTTATGATTATCGTCATGCAAATTCCCATATTTTTCCTTCTTTTCATCACTGGCTATTTTTTTGTTAGGAAAGTTAAGGCTGTTGAAGAAAAAAAGGTGGTGGTGGAAACAGAATATAAGGGGCTTTTGCCTATCGTTATTCCTGTCGCAATTGCAACGCCTCTATCTTTTTTCATTTCTACATATTCAGCTTTCTTAATTTCTTTGCCAATTGGTATAGCTACAGCATTAATAATGGCAAGGAAAAGAGAGTTTGCAATGTTGAAAAAAGGCATTTCAATTACCTTGGCTATTGCAATATATGGTATCATGCTTTTAAAGAACATAATATTTGAAGCTGGCATTCCAAAAATAATCTCATCCCATCTTATTCATATGCCAAGCTATATTACAATAGCATTGCTTTCCTTTACAATTGGTTTGGTTACCGCCCATAATTTGGCGGCGATAGGCATCCTTTATCCGATTTTATCTCCATTTTTAGATAGCATTAATATGGTTGACTTGCTTTATATCTCTTCCTTTATGGGATATCTCATCTCTCCAATTCACCCATGCGTTGTTCTAACCTATGACTACTTTAAGCCAAAATTTTTACAGGCATATAAGCTCC
>CAZBXJ010000140.1:0-3313 GCA_964495775.1 uncultured Thermoplasmatales archaeon
ATTGTAAATGTAAAATGAGTGTGATTATAAAAAATTATATGTAAAAAATTGCAACTTTGGTTAGATTTTTTAAGATTTTAACATTAATAAATAAAATAAGTTCCTCTCTACTAATCTACTAAATACGGTGAAAAAATGTCAATAAGAAAATTCGATTTGAACATAGAGAAAATTCTCGAAGATTGGGAAGTACATCATGCAATAAGAGAGATCATCGCAAATGCACTTGATGAGCAAATATTAACAAAATCTAAACCAATCAAAATTTATAAAGATAAAAATGGCAGATGGCATATTCGTGATTATGGAAGAGGGCTTAAATATACACACCTTACCCAAAAGGAGAATGAGGAAAAACTCAAAAATCCGCATGTAATCGGTAAATTTGGAATCGGATTAAAAGATGCTTTAGCTACCTTCGATAGGTACGGTATAAAAGTATATATAAAATCAAGGTATGGCGATATCACCATAGGTAAATCACAAAAACATGGATTTAGGGACATAACCACTCTTCACGCTTATATTAAACCACCATCAGATCCAGATTTTGTAGGAACAGAGTTTATTTTAGAAGGAGTTACTGATGAAGATATTAGAAAGGCCAAAGACCTATTTTTAGTGTTTTCTGGTGAAAAAATAATTGAAAAAACAAAATATGGTGAGGTATTGGAGAAAAAAGGTGAAGTAGCAAGAATCTACATAAATGGAGTAAAAGTCGCAGAAGAGGAAAACTTTCTTTTTAGTTACAATATAACCTCCCTCACCAAAAAAATAAAGCAAGCATTAAATAGGGAAAGAACAAATGTTGGGCGAAGCGCATACTCAGAGAGGATAAAATCAATACTACTCTCATGTAAGAGCAAGGAAGTTGCTGAATATTTAATAAATGATTTGAGAAATTATTCTACAGGAAAAATGCACGATGAACTTAAGTGGATAGATGTTCAGGAACATGCTGTTAAAATCTTGAATGCTAGTGAGAAAGTGGTATTTTTTACACCAAATGAATTAATGAGTGCACCAAATATGGTGGATAAAGCAAAATCGGAAGGATATAAAATTATCACAATTCCTGAAAATTTGAGAGAGAAAATTAGGGGATTAAAAGATATTTCTGGGAATATTATCAGAAATGTAGATGTATTTCGTCGAGAGTATAACGAAAGTTTTCAATTTAAATTCGTGGAGTTGAGTAGGTTATCGCCTAGGGAAAGAGAGATCTTCAATCTGACCGATCTAATCTTTAAGTTAATCGGGGGAAAACCTCACAAAATAAAAGCAGTGAAAATTTCAGAAACTATGCGTCTAGATGAATCTGGAATGGAAACAACTGGAATATGGGAAGAGAGTAAAGGAGAGATTATAATAAAAAGAAATCAACTCCAAAGCATTGAAGAGTATGCTGGAACGTTACTACATGAAATAGCTCATGCTATTAGTGGGGCAGAAGATGTTAGCAGAGAATTTGAAACAGCGCTCACCGAGTTATTAGGAAAAGTAGCGAAAGAAGCATTAATGGGGAAAATAAGAAAATAAATTCATAGCATTTCATATCTTTCCTTCACATTTTTATATTTCTTCCATATGCCATAACATGTTTAGAAAATGGATTGATGAAGTTGTTGTTGCTGGAGCAAAAAAGAAAGTGGAGATAAGGGAAGATGAGTTTTTTGAGAGGAGATGCAGAATAATTGGTAGAGTTGGTTTGGAGTTGGTGGCAGAGGAAAATTTTGATGACTTAATAAATAAGCCATGTATATTTTGCACGCCAGAAAAACTTGCTAAATTTGGAAAGGAATTTGAGAGGGAAATTTTCGAAAATGAACATGCATTTCTCTTTCCAAATATAAATCCATATGCGAAATATAGTAGCGTATGTGCATTCAAACAGCATTTTATAAAGCCAGCTGAATTCAATGCAGAGCTTATAGAAAAAAATCTGGAGCTATGCATGGATTACATTCATAAAGTTATGGAACTTGATGAAATAGAATATGCATCTATAAGCTGGAATTATTTGATGCCTGCTGGTGCAAGCATTTTGCATCCTCATACTCAAGTTATAGCGGATAAACAGCCAACAACTTACATGGCTTTTATTGCTAAAAAGAAAGAGGAATTCAAAAAATATCTTGAGGAGGAAATGAAAAGCGAAAGATATGTTGGCGAGATAGGAAAAATAAAATTGTTTACTCCTTTTGTTCCTTTTGGCTTTAATGAAGTTGTTGGAATAGCAGAGGAAAATATTGAAAATTGCTTGGAAGATTTATCAAAGGCTTTGGAAAAAATTATTGCATATTATGCAAGCATAAAAAGAAATTCATTCAATGTTGCCATCTATATAAGCCTGAAAGATGAATTTCCATTGCATTTCCGCTGTATAACGAGGCAAAATATGGTAAAATATTACAGGAATGATGCGATGTTTTTTGAAAGATTACATCAGGAAGTCATTCTGGAAAAGAAGCCAGAGGAGGTGGCGAAGGAAGTAAAAAATTTCATATGAAATGCAATTCATATTCTATTTCTTCTAAAGCATTTGCATTGTATTCATCCAATTTAGCCTTTGCATATTTAATTTCCTTCTCCTCTCCCAGCAAAACAACATTTAATCCACGCTGAGAAGCTTCTATGGCAGACTGCAAAGGAGAGAATTCAATATCACACTTTATACCAATCTTATCTAAAGCAACTTTTCCAACTACATCAAGAACTCCGAATTTATTTGCATTAATTTTTTCTATTTCCTTCTTAAGTTTTTCGAGGTTCAAAGCTTTTGTTCCTTTAATTATGCTTGGAAGGGCAAAAAGATGAATTTTTCCAAGCTCTAGGTCAATGATTCCCTTTACTCCTTTTATTCCAACAACCTCTTCTTTCCTTGCAGATTCAATGGCTTCCGCCATAGCAGATGACCTTTTTCTTTTATAAGCATAAAGATATCCATTTTCCATAAAAAGATACACTCTATCTCCCTTTTCTATATCATCTCCAGCTATTGCTGGGCAACATTCAATGATGTTGAGCTTCTTTCTTTTTTCTTCTAAATATTTATCCAGCTCAGCTAATTTAGAAAAAAGATACTCTATTCCTTTAACTGTTGCCCTATATTTTTTATCAACCACTTCAATTAAACCTTCTTCCTTCATTTTTTTGAGATATTCTGAAACCCCCTGTTTCGTAATTCCTACTTTTTCAGCAATCTGATTTAAACTAAAATAATCGCCAGTTGCAATTTCAAGAAGAATTAAAAATTTTTTTGAAAGCAATTCCATGATTTTATAGGAAATGCCATATAAGAAATTTTGTAAAT
>CAZBXJ010000141.1:0-3311 GCA_964495775.1 uncultured Thermoplasmatales archaeon
TATTTTAAATAAACCTCCAAAAGAAACTTATATGGTTGAAATGAGAGATGGCATTGAGCTTGCTACAGATGTTTATCTGCCTGGCAATGATAAATATCCAGTTATTCTGATAAGAACCCCTTATGGAAGAGAAGGTTTTGAAGATATAGCCGGCTTTTTTACAAAAAATGGCTATGCATTGGTTGTTCAAGATATGAGAGGCACTGGAGATTCAGAAGGAATTTTCAGAGCTTTCTTAGATGATGGATGGAATGAATTGCAGGATGGAAATGATACAGTAAAATGGATTTTGAATCAAGATTGGTGCAACGGCAAAGTAGCTATATGGGGCGGTTCAGCAATGGGAATAGCTGGTTATATGCTTGTTGGTTGCAGAGACATTGATTGTGCTCTTGTAGCGATAGCTGCCTCAAATTTATACAAGCATGCAATGTATCCGGGAGGGGAGTTGAGAATTGATGCTGAGGAATGGTTAAAGGATAGAAGAGCAGATTATATGATTGATGTTTTTTTACAGCATTATAATTATGATGATTTTTGGAAACAGCTTGATTTGTCGACAAGGTATGATTCCGTAAATACGCCTATCTACCATGTGGGAGGATGGTTTGATATATTTGCAGAGGGCATCATTGATGCCTTTGTTGGTTTGCAAAATAAGGGGAATCAGAAGCTTTTAATGGGACCATGGACACATGAAGGAATGTTTTCTTTAAAACAGGGAGATTTTATTTTTCCTTCAAATAGCATATTCGATGCTTACCAGGAAACCTTAAAGTGGTTTGATTACTGGATGAAAGGCATAGAATTTAATGAACCTCCCGTTAAATTTTATATGATTGGAGAGTGTTCAACAGAAAATTATGTGGCTGGGGGAGAGGGAAATGAATGGTGGTGCTCAAATGAATGGCCTCCGATAGCAAATAAAACAAAACTCTTTTTAGGAGATGGATTTCTTAGCTTTGAAAAAATTATTAATGAAGGATATAATGAGTATTTGTACAACCCCATTAACCCGGCTCCAACAATTGGAGGAAGGAATTTGGTGTGGGAAGCTGGTCCAAAAGAGCAGAGTGAGCTGGAAGCAAGAGATGATGTTTTAGTTTATGTATCACCTCCTCTGAATGAATCAATTGCTGTTGCTGGAGAAATAAAGCTACATTTGTGGGCAAGTTCATCGTGCAATGATACAGATTTTGTTGCAAAATTATGTGATGTATATCCAGATGGGAAATCTTATTTGATTTCAGAAGGAATTTTGATGGCAAGGCACAGGAAATCTTTTGAAAGGGAGGATTTTCTGGAGAGAGGAAAGATATATGAAATCAACGTAAGCTTGGGAAATATTGCAATAATGTTTAACAGAGGACATAGAATAAAGCTTCTCATTACCTCTTCAAACTATCCAGCTTACGAAAGAAATCCGAATACTGGGGATGCAATCAGAAAAAATGAAACTTATAAGGTGGCGAGAAACAGAATTTATTTTGGAGGAAAATATGATTCATATATTGAATTGCCGGTAATTGAAAAAATAGAAATATCTCCTGAAAAAGGCATATACTTTGCAGGGAGAAAATTGTTTAATGCTGATTTTTTGCTTACCATAGGCAAAATAGATTTTGAAGTTACGGCAAGCTGTGATAAGGTAATTTTTTATCTCAATAATGAAAAGAAATGGGAAGATGATAATCAGCCATTCACATGGCATTTTGATGAATTTGCTATTGGAAAACAAAGAATGAGGGTAGAAATTTATAAAGACAGACATATGATAGGGAGAGAAATAGAATTTTTCGCTTTCAATCTCTTATAACATCAATTGAATAAAGCTTATTTGTTCTTATACTCCATTCATATATTTTTCCTTCTCCTCCTGTTACAACGCCACCTACAGGTAATCCCCCTAAATAAGTTGATGCAAGAGGATCTGCAACAATCCAGTAGCCAAATTTATCATGGAATAAAGCATAACTTAAATTTGCATGGTAATAGGTATCGATACACTCCAACAAATCAGTATTCTTCCCTATATAAATGGCTGCAAAGGCGTGGTTATCCGTTAAATAAATTCTTGCTGTTCCTCCTATTGCTTCTATCATGGAAGCCATAAGCATTGCAAATTCTTCGCAATCTCCTCCTTCATATAAAGCCACAGATGGCTTTGCCCATTCATCATCTGTATCATTTTTATATTGAATGTTTTCTCTTATCCAGTCAAAAATTGCGCAAACATTTGCTATATTGTAACCGTTGCCATATTTTGCTATTTGGTTTGCTTTCTGTAAAATTGTTGCATCATTAGTATCAACAAGCTCATTTATTTTATCAAAATAAAGATAATAGTTTTTATAAAGTTTATAAGTAACATTTTCAAATTCTTTTATTTCCAATTCTTTCTTCTCATCTGAAAATTTCAATCCATAATCATGCCACCTATTTCCTTTTCCCACCATAAAATATACTCCTAGCTTATATTGATATATGCCATGGGAAGGACATTTAAAAGCAAAGGAAAAATCTTCCTCTTCTCCAGGCAAAATAAATTTTCCATCTTTCCATTTGCTTTTTTCTTCCATATCATTAATTTTTATTCCAAATCCATAAACGAAAAGTTTTGTATTTCCCGTATTCCTAATTTTTATTTTAAATGCACCATTATAAAATGCATACAGTTCATTTATTTCCCACATTATTTCATAGCTATATGAAAAAGGAATTAAAGAATTTGAAGATGGTTTTGCATCATAAGTTACATAATAAGGAAAAGGAGTGGTTAAATCCTCTTCTTTAAATCCCTCTCTTTCCAAACTCTGGAAAATACAACCAGAAAATAAGATGATGATGCCAACAACAGCTATTTTCCTCACAGTAGTGAAAATTTATATCGTATATATGCTTAGCCATCCAATTATCGAAGAATTAATAGCCCTCTGAGTATAAAACATCTGGATAGCTATATTTTTCAAGCCATGAATCGCCTGGTAAAATTTTAACTCTCCTTCCTTCAATAACCAATCTACCCTGTTCAAATAAATCAATGCTTCTTGGCAATATTTGGTGTTCAACTTTTAAAATGCGCTCCGCCAGCGTATCCCTTGTATCATCATCTTTAACTTTTACTGCAGCTTGCAGAATAATTGGGCCATGATCTGGTTTTTCATCCATAAAATGGGTTGTGCAACCAGCAAGTTTAACCCCATATTCCAAAGCTTGTCTTTGGGCGTCAATACCCTTAAATGAAGGGAGAAGAGAAGGATGAATGTTTATAATCTTTACATACAATCTTTATATAAACAACGGCGACAAAA
>CAZBXJ010000142.1:0-3277 GCA_964495775.1 uncultured Thermoplasmatales archaeon
GGCTTTGTTACTGATGATGTAGGTGTTGTTAAAATTGGATACATACACAAAGCAATGGAATACTTCTATGAATACAATGAAACTATAGCATCAGCACAAAACTATTCTTTTGAATGGGAAATTGAATTAATTGAAGGATGGAATAATTTGACAGTATATGCAATGGATGAAGCTGGAAATGTCGGAGATGATAGTGTGATAGTATGCTACTATCCAGAGGATGTTGAACCACCTTTTGTTGAAATAACGTGGCCAGAGGATGGATATGAATCAGAAATAGCAAATATAACCATTATAGGCTATGCCAATGATACTGTTGGCATTGTTTCTATTGGTAGCCATCATGAATGGGGAGATGGAGAAGCTTGGACCTCTGGAACAGTTGATCCCCCAAAAACATATCTTGAATTTGAATGGAATTTCACACTTCATGAGGGATGGAATAAAATAACAATATTTGCATCAGATGCAGCAGGAAATGAGGGAAATGACAGCGTGATAGTGTATTACTATCCAGAAAATCATCTCCCCAACCAACCTACCATACCGGAAGATTCAGCAATGCAGGAAAAAGTAGTCAATAGCAAACAAAACTACTCATGAAATTATCATACCAATAATTCTCCAGGAATATATGAAGAAAGCAAATAATGAAACATTGAGAATAACCGTATTTTACCCCTCTTTAAATTTTTTTACAGTTTCCTCCATCTGCGCCAGTTATTTCTTCTATTTATGAAATGGAAAAAATGATTGCCATTGGCTACATGAAGAATACCCATAACAACCATTTCATTCCGCATTTTCTTTCATTTATCATTTATCCAAAGTTTTTATATACCTCTTGTAATGAAAAATAGCAATGCATGGAAGAAGAAGATTAATAAAAGAAGATGCAGAGACAAATCCATTCTTTGGAAAGGAGCCAAATAAAAGAAGCATTGAAGAGTTACTGGAAAATGGATTAGTTATTATAGATAAGCCAGCTGGTCCTACTTCGCACCAAGTTTCTGCATGGGTTAAAGAAATATTGCATATAAAAAAAGCTGGACACGGGGGAACATTAGATCCAAATGTTACCGGTGTATTGCCCGTAGCATTACAAAATGCAACAAAAGCAATTGGCTTAATGCACGGAATGAGAAAAGAGTACATTTGTGTAATGCGTTTGCATGGAAATGTAAGCAAGAAAAAAATAAAGGAGACAATGAAGAAATTTATTGGCAAAATATGGCAAATTCCTCCAAAAGAAGCTGCTGTTAAGAGGGTGCTTCGCCAGAGAACTATCTATTACTTAAATATTTTAGAAATAGATGGGAGGGATGTTTTGTTTAAAGTGGGATGTGAAGGAGGGACATATATAAGGGTGTTATGCCAAGATATAGGGAAAAAGTTAGGTGTGGGGGCACATATGGAAGAGCTTAGAAGAACAAAAAGTGGAATGTTCGATGAAAGCCAAGCTATCATTTTGCAAGATTTGCTGGATGCTTATATTTTTTGGAAAGAAGAAGGATATGAAGAAGAATTGAGGAAATATTTGCATCCAGTTGAAGATTTACTTAGTCATTTACCAGCAATAGTTATAAAAGATTCTGCCGTCGACGCCATCTGCCATGGTGCAAATTTAGCTTTGCCAGGCGTTGCACAAGTAGATACGGGCATAAAAAAAGGAAGCTTAGTTGTGATAAAAACTTTAAAAGGCGAAGCTGTTGCAATAGCGAAAGCTTTAATGACCACACGCGATATAATGGAAAAAGATAAAGGCATTGTTGCTGATACAAAACGCGTGTTGATGAAACCAGGAACATATCCTCCCATGTGGAAAAGAAGCGCTGAGGTAGCCTAGCCCGGAAAGGCGCAGGCCTGGAGAGCCTGTGGGGCTTTGCCCCTCGGGGGTTCAAATCCCCCCCTCAGCGCTATTTTAATAAAATTTTATTCCTTGCAAAAGTGAAGCTTCGCAAATTTTCCTACTTATGGCTCCTCTTCGAGAAGCTTGAATAAATTGAAATAGTGATAGGGGGTGTCAAAAGCAATTTTATTTCTTTCTGCAAAACTAACTACCATATCTCCTGTTGAAGGACAAGCAACCCACATATTCCATGCTCTGTTAAAACTTGTTCCCTCTGCAAGTTTGATTAGGAGCTTTAAAAGCAAGTCAGTATCTCCTCTATACACCTTTTGCATTAACTCCATTGTATTATTTAATTCAAATGAACCCCAGTTTTTCTCTATTGCCATGCTCACCACCTTATAACTTCTCCATATTGCGAAAAACGGGTCTTTTTCAATTAATAGCCTAATAAATCCTGTAATGCCGGATGGATCATAATATTCTCTTTGAGTTGATGCTAAATCTGGATGAATAAAGAAATTTGTCCTCCTAACCACATAATCAATACTCCAGAAAGGCTTTATTGATTCTACAGCATTATCATATGTTCCAACATATGAAAAGTTTGCAGTTGTCTCTATAACATATCCAATTGGAACTTTAGCATCAGACAAAACAAAATTCCAGCCAGCAGTTCTATTTGTAACCAAATAATCTATTGCTTCCTGAGCTGTGGAGGCATAATCCAAAACCATCATTACTCTAAAAACAGCAGGAATTCCATAAAAAGTTGCATCTCTGCTCCAGCATGTTTGCATACCTATAGCTATACCCTTCTCATTGAATCCGCCACCACTATGCAACGAACCTGCAACAGAAGGAGTTAATGAGGCATATCCATCTTTTGGCTTTCTTACAATTAAAACCGCATTTTCATGCACATATTTTCCAGTGATGGGATCAGCAATATTCATTGGCAGGTCAAAACTCCTGAAATGGTAAAGTTTGCCATCTCTGGTTGCAGGCCCCCACACCGAGAAGCCAAAACAAGCTATTCCCCAGCTTATAATGGACATATATGCAGCAATTACATCTTCAAATTTTATTCCAGCTCCATCAGCTAATCCACGCAATTCTTCAATGTATTCTTTTGGAATGAAATTTTTTGTGATGTTCCATATCTCCAACAATTTTTCATAAGAATAATGTGTATTATTCAAAAAAGCCCTCAGATTCTCTCTCGTTTCATTTCTCAAAAGATAACCATGTTGATAACCCATTTCATAATGAGTTCCACTAATATACAGCACTTTTATTCCATTTATCTCCTTTAGCCATCCTCCTTTTAACACTGTATCAATTTTGGATGTATGCCAAGCTGGCGATATGAATAAAAGTAATATGATTAGCAATGCAAGAATTTTCCTCATTTTTAAGGTGTAGATA
>CAZBXJ010000143.1:0-3258 GCA_964495775.1 uncultured Thermoplasmatales archaeon
AAAAATCATTTTTGGATGAACCACCTCATCACCAAATAATATCTTTGGACAATGGTTATTATGCCTGCTATGGCAAAATAAATCATAAATAATTCCAGAATAGTGTATCCATAGATTGCTTTAAAAAAGAATTGCAATATGCATGCTATAAATAAAACAGCTATTCTGTCAGCTCTGCCAAGCAAACCTGCATATACTCTTTTATATCCAACTGCCTGAGCCTGCGTGCCAAGATAGCTCACAAGCATAACGGAAGCAAATGCAAATAAACCAATAAGCTTGTCAACCCATGGAGAGGCAACTATTCCTCCTATAATAAAAGCATCTGAAAATCTATCTATGGCATGATCCACAAAATCTCCCTTTTTGCTTGTCATACCCTTTAACCTTGCTATTTTACCATCCAAAGCATCAAAAAGACCATTCATTAAAATTAGAAAAGCAGATACAATTAAAAGCCACCTTTTTTCATAAGAAAAATATGCTGTTATTCCTGCAAATATAGCAAAGAGGAAAGAAAGGTAGGAAAGTTTATTAGCTTCCAAACTAAATTTTTTTGCCAGAGGCTCAAGCCATTCATCTGCCTTATACCTATATTTATCCAACATTTTCCATTAGCCAATTACTATAGTCTATCTTTCCATAATTTGGAGGGGGCTGTTTTTTTATTATTTCCTCTATTTCCTTAACTATCTCTTCAACTCTTCTGCCTGTTGTATCTATTTCCCATATCTTTTTATGTTTTTCTAAAGCTCTCTGCAAAATTATATCCAGTGCTTCCGCTTCCAAATTTTCTCTGATTTTCTTTTCATTCCATCCCTTCTTTTCCAATCTTTTCTTCAATTCTTCTGGATGACATCTAAGCAATATAACCCCATCTACACTTAGCAAATGACTAAGATGCCCTTCTATGATTAAAACATCCTTCTCTTTTATTTTCCTAATATATTCATCCATCTTTTCTTCATCCACTATTTTACTCTGCCTCTCTTCATCATATCCAATGACAAATTTGTCGGCAATATCTTTTATCCGCAAAACTCTGTAGCCCTTTTTTTCCAGGATATCTGCAATACTTGATTTTCCTACCCCGGGAGTGCCAGTTAATGCTATTTTCATATTTTTAATAGTTCAATAAATTCATATGGGTCTTTTCCTTCATAAAAGCAGTAATGTATTTTTCTATAATTTTTCTTAAACTCTATCACATCTTTCCTAACTTTGAGAGGATCTTCCTTATCAATGAGTATTCTCTTGAAAAATTTTGCAATTTCTTCCATTTCTCCTTCTTTCATTCCAAGTCTTGTTATTTCCTGCACCCCTAACCTTATTCCAGATGGTCTTAAAGGATGCTCATCACCCGGAACCATGTTCATGTTTGCAATTATTCCTCCCTTTTCCAACAACTCAGCGGCTTCCCTTCCCTTTTCTTTTCCCACCTTAAACAAAATCTGATGCGAATCAGTAAATCCATAATCCTTTCCAAGCACATCAAAACCAAGGTTATACAATGACTCTGCAAGTTTTTTTGCATTTTTGACAATCTGCTCTGCATATTCCCTTCCAAATTGCAAGTGCTCCGCAAATGCTATGGCTTTTGCTGCAACATGATGGAGGTGGTATGATGAGGTGACGCCAGGAAAAACAGCCCAATCCAAATATTTCATTTCCTTATCTTCCTCTTTTGTTTTATTCGCCAATATTACTCCTCCCTGAGGACCTGGCAAAGTTTTGTGAGTAGAGCCAGTCATTACGTCCGCTCCTTCTTTTAATGGCTGTTGAAATTTTCCTCCAGCTATTAAGCCAAGGACATGAGCAGCATCGTAAATTACCTTAGCTCCCACTTCATGAGCCACTTCCGCCAGCTCCTTTAATGGTGTTGGAAATAAAAAGACACTTTGCCCAAACAAAGCAAGCTTTGGCTCTACTTGGCGAATTAACTTTATGGCGCCGTCAACATCAATATTCATTTTCTCCTCGTCAAAAGGATAAAAATGAAGTTCCACGCCCCTCAGCCCAGCTGCCCCCCACTTGCCAAAAGATATGTGGGCGCCATCTGCAGTATCCAGAACAGTTACCTTATCTCCTGGCTCGGCAAATGCCTTGAATATTGCCATATTTGCTACAGTGCCGGAAGTAGGGCGGACATCGGCATATTTGCAATCAAAAAGTTTTTTCGCAAGTTCTATTGCTTTTCTTTCAACTTCATCAAAATATTTGCAACCTTGGTAATAACGGTTGCCAGGTGTGCCTTCTGCATATCTTCCATGGAAATCTGTTATGAGCATTTCTTGGCAGAGAGGAGATAAAATATTTTCTGATGCTATCATTGGCAAACATTCACCAAACATTTCATTGTTTTTTCTCGCCATCTCCCTTACAAATAAAGCTTCCTTAAGCCAATCCATGAAAGGAAATGAGAATGCAAATAAAAAGATAGTGGAAAGAAAATTATGTTATTTGCAAGATACAAGAAAAATGATAATCTTCCCAATGAAAAACATTCATATCGAAATTTATAAATAAGGGGAGGGGAATTGGGGTGAAATGAGTGAAGAGGCCAAGAAAAAAGGTATTGTTGCTATTGCTTTTATAGCAGTAATTTTTGAAATTACCCTCATTTTTGTTTTGGCTCAACCAACAATAAATTTTGTTGGTGATTCGCCGGATCCTGTGGAAGTGCCTGGCTATAATAATATAACTACAAATATCACAAATGCAACTTCGGTATATGTTGAGATTTATTATCCAAATGGGACAGCTTTGGGTAATTTCTCAATGAATAAAATAGGAGGAGCCTATGTTTATGGGTCATATTACTGGTATTATAACAGGAGCTATTCATATCCAGATCCATTGGGAACATATACATATTATATAAAGGCAAGAAACTGGACAGGATGGGTTGTTAATGGGCCATATACAATAACTGTTCAAGATACAACACCTCCATCTTCATCAATACAGCATGTTTCATACTGGCAGAATAGCGCTGTTTTGCTAACAGTTACAGCCACAGATAACTATGCTGTTGCCAACGTTAGTTTATTTTATCGCTACAGCACAGACAATGCCACATGGGGAGCATGGACTTTCTTTGGCAAAGACACAAATGGAGCAGATGGATGGAGCTTCAGTTTCACATTTCCAGATGGAGAAGGATATTATGAATTTTATAGCATAGCAAATGATACCGCTGGAAATACTGAAACAAAGACAACAGCAGATGAAATTGCTGGCTATGATGCAACACCTCCA
>CAZBXJ010000144.1:0-3193 GCA_964495775.1 uncultured Thermoplasmatales archaeon
ACTAACAAAAACACCACAAAAGCCAGTGTGGGAAGCAAAAGCTTTTTCATGCTTTTACCTCCTACAAATAATAATTTTATTTATTTATATAAATATTCCGAGAATATCTTAGCACAAATAAAAAAGATTATTAAGAAGATATTTTTATCCTCTCATGATGAAGTTAAGTAAAGGATTATTATCTTTCCTTGCTGGTTTGGGTTTCATGGGGCTTGGCTTCTATATATTCTTCTTTACCTTTTTAATGATGGATAACAAATTCAACTTTGTTCTGCTGTTTGCAATTTTAACTAGCATTTTAGGATGCATAGTTATCTATTTTCTTGCCATCGCCTTTTCCTTTGCTGAAACAAATTTAAAAATAAATGAAACTACCGGTGGATTTATAGGAGGAATATTAACAATGATTGCAATAATCATAATGATTCTTTCTTTCCGTTTGGAAGAAATGGGATTAGCAGAAAATTTGGGTTTAGTTGATAAAATACATCCAGTGATAACCTTCTTTTTGGCGTCTGCATGCACTCTTTTATTAATTTGGCCAATTGAAAAAGAATATGATAATCGTTTATAGATACGGACACAGGATAGGAAGAGATAAGAGAATAACGACTCATGTGGCTCTTGTTGCAAGAGCATTTGGTGCAGATGGAGTAGTTATTGATACAAAAGATGAAGGTGTTGAAAAAAGTGTAGAAAATGTGGTAGAGAGATTTGGCGGGAATTTTTTCATTAAAAGCGGGATAAGCTGGAAGGAATATTTCAAACAATGGAAGGGAAAAATAGTCCATTTGACAATGTATGGAGAAAGAGTAGATAAAGTAATAAATGAAATTAGAAAGCATGAAGATTTGCTTATTGTTGTTGGAGCAGAAAAAGTTCCTGGGGAATTTTATGAAATTGCAGATTACAATGTTGCCATTGGCAATCAACCACATTCGGAAGTGGCAGCTTTGGCAATTTTTATGCATTTTCTTACAGATGGAAAATGGCTTGATAAAAAATTTGATGGAATATTAGAAATTCTTCCATGTAAAAAAGGAAAAATTGTGAGATACAATTATAAAAAAATTCTGGAAAAAGAAGGATGTAGTAAAGCTGTTATAAAACACTGTGAAAAGGTAGCAAAACTTGCAAGAGAAATTGCAGAAAGAATAGCAAGGAATGGAATAAAAGTAGATATGGAAGCTGTTGAGGCGGGGGCTTGGCTTCATGATGTTGGCAGAGCCAGGACACATGGAATAATGCATATCATTGAAGGAGTAGAAATTGCAAAAAAATATGGCATGCCAAAAAAGGTTCTTGATATAATAGAACATCATGGAGGCGCAGGAATAGATGCGGAAGAGGCGGAGAAGCTTGGTTTGCCAAAAAAAGATTACACGCCAAAAAGTATAGAAGAAATGATTGTTGCTCATGCTGACAATTTAGTTGGTATAAACTACAGAAAAATTGATGATGCTGTAAAAGAATTTAAAAGAAAGGCAGGAGAAAAAGCTGCTGAAAAACTTATTGCTTTGCATAGGAAATTGAGCGAGTTGGCAGGCATTGATATTGATGAAATTGTTGATGAATTGAAATAGATTTTTATCCTTATGATTCCATCTCTTTTTTAACATGAAATACATGAACAGATGGAAATAAAACAAAAAGTGCTATTGCTGGCAGTAAATTTTCTCTCGCTAAACCTTTTTCATTTGTTCTTGTTTTTCCTTATTTCTTCTTCTTTTGAATGCTATAGCCAAAAACCTCTTATGCATACAACATTTTACCGCCTCTCTTTCACATGAGGTTTTAATAATCCAGCAAATTATTATATGCTATATGATTTATTGACTATGCAATATTATGCTACTTTACCAATGGGACTGGAAAAAATATCTGCGGGAGAAATAAAAGAACTTGGAGGAAAAGTTTATGAGATTAGAGAGGGAAAAGGAAGAATATTCTTTTCTGGCTCAGAAAATTTGATTGCAAAAATAAACTTTTTTCGGCAGAACTATAGAGAGGCTATTAATTTTATTAGCTTGTGAAGAATTTGAAGAACTCGATGAAATTTACAGGATTGTTAAAAACATTGATTTTGATTTTATAAAGCCTGAACAATCTTTTGCTATTAGAGCAAATAGAATTGGAGAGCATGCCTTTACTTCTATTGATGTTGCAAGGGTGGCGGGGCAGGCGGTTATAGATAGCTATATGGATAGCAAAGGTGTGAGATTGAAGGTAAATCTTGATGAGCCTGATATTATAATAAGGGTAGATGTTATTCAAAATGAGATTTATGTTGGGCTTGATACCACAGGAGATGATGCGTTGCATAAAAGGTGGTATAGGGTTTATCAGCATCCAGCTCCATTAAACACGGCGATAGCATCAGCAATGATAAGATTAGCAAGATGGAAACCAGATAAAATACTTTTTGACCCAATGTGTGGAGGGGGAACAATACCTATTGAAGCTGCTTTAATGGCTAAAGGAATCCCCATAGGAAAAAATAGAGAATTTGCATTTTTTAAAATATTTGGAAGGACAGAGCCAGTATACAGGGAAAAAAGAGTGGATATGGAAATATATGGAATGGAAAAATTCAAAAAACATGTGTTGGGGGCTATAAAAAATGCAGAAGAAGCTGGAGTTTCTGATGTTATTAAATTTTTTAGAGGAGATGCAACTTCCTTAAAATTAGATTTTATGCCAGAAGTAGTAATAACAAATCCTCCTTATGGACTGAGAATAGGAAGCAAAAAAATAATTGAGAGATTATATGATGGCTTTCTAAACTCTCTTAGAAATAATATGGAAGAAGGAATAATTGTTGTGATAACTGCAGAATATGATGTTCTGAGGGAAAAAGCTTTATTTTATGGGTATGAAATAAAAGAAGAAATAGATGTGAGATATGGTAATTTAAATACAAAAATATTCAATATGATGTATTAGCTTTCCTTTTCCTCCAGTTTGCATAAAATCGTTCCTAAAACACCGAGCCCTATAAAGAATACACTTACTGAATAAATGCCTATATCAGCCCATACTCCATAATTTATTCCCCATCCAATATAAAATATCAATCCTATTGCTATTGCCAGCAGAGATGCAATCAATTTTGCCTTCATTTTAATCACATATATGAAATAGTGGGAGCACTGGGATTTGAACCCAGGTCAGCGGGTCTCTTCTACGGGTCATC
>CAZBXJ010000145.1:0-3185 GCA_964495775.1 uncultured Thermoplasmatales archaeon
TTTATGTTGAAAATATGCTTTAAATTACAAATTCTCTCTCCTATTTCAAGCAGTTCTTCTTCATTTAATACCTTTCCTATTGCTGCATCAAGCATCTCTGCAAAGTTTAGCAAAAATATTCCCCTGCTAAATTTGCAAACTCCCAAGGCATCATATACTGCCATGAAATTCTCCATATCTGCTATTTCTTGCCCTTTATTTTCACTGCTAAACCTATCTACACCTTCATATTTCCAGAATTTTCCAGTTAGCTCCAAAGCATATGCTCCACTTCTCAAATGGCAAGCTCCTCTCGGTGAGGTCATAAATGCCAATGCCATTCCTTTAATGCCTCTAACATCATAGGCTGGTGGCTCCATGCCCCTTACATGCACCGCATATTTTACTGCATCTCCTCCTATCTTTTCTGCCGCTATTTTGACTCCCTCTGCTAATAAATCGCCAATTCCTTCTCTTTTTGCAATTTTTTCTATTAGCTCAAGCATTGCATCTCCATTTCCAAAATTAGCCTCCATGCCTATATCTTCCTTCTTCAGCAAACCATTTTCATATAAATCCATTACAAATCCTATTACTCCCCCCGTAGAAATAGTATCCATGCCGTATAAATCACATAGCTCATTTCCCTTAGCAACATGCTCAATACTTGCCACTCCGCAATTTGAGCCCAGTGCAAACAAAGTTTCATATTCTACTCCATCAACAACTCCTTCAAATTTCTTCATAACAAATGCTTTTCCACATGGCTTTACGCATTGTATGCAAGCCTTATTTTTTACTGCATAACGAGGAGCCCAATAATAGGGATCTATTTCCTTTCTCTCATCAAAAACCCCCTCTCTCCAGTTTCTAGTTGGAAAAGTGCCTCGCTCAGAATTCATCCATTCCAAAAACTCACCTGTTCCATATTTTCCATCTGCTTCAAATGATGGATGATTGATCATTTCCTCATAATATTTTTCTAAAAGTTTGTACATTTTTCTAGGCTTGGCTACCTCTATATCCTTGGAGCCCTCTACAGCAATTGCTTTTAAATTCTTGCTTCCCATCACCGCTCCAATGCCTCCTCTGCCAGCCTGCCTTTCATCGCAATCAACGCAAGCAAACCTTACAAGTTTTTCTCCAGCTAATCCAATGGAGGCAACAACAACATTTCCTTCATCTTTTTTTATTTCCTCTGCTGTTTTTCTTGTTGTCTCTCCTTTTAAATGCTCTGCAGATTTTATTGCAACCTCATCATCTCTTATAAGTAAATAGGATAGTTTCTCTGCTTTACCTTTTATAATCAAAACATCATATCCTGCCTGTTTCAAAGCAAATCCCAATCTTCCTCCCGTTACACTTTCATTCCATCCATTGTTCAAAGCTGATTTGGAAAAGAAAGCTGTTTTGCCAGCAGTAGGAACAGCTGTTCCAACAAGTAGGCCAGGAGCAACTATAATTGCATTTTCAGGAGAGAATACATCTTGTTTGGCATCAACGACCTTATTCATAAAATATGCTCCGAAACCATCTCCTCCAAGATACTTCATTGCAAGTTTCTCATCCAAATTTCTCTTTACTCCTTCACCAGTTGATAAATCAACTTCCAAAATTTTTCCCCCATAGCAGAACATTTTCACACCTCCCTCACAAGTGCATTTTGAGAGCAGAATTTAACACATTGTGGCTCTCCTCCGCACAAATCGCATTTATAAGCTTTCTTATCGAATATCCATACTGCATTTAATGGACAAGCTCTTTCACAAGCCCCGCAACCAACACAATTTTCATAATCAACATAAACTATGCCATCGTTAACTTTCATTGCATCAAATTTGCATGCATCAACGCATTCCAAATTACATTCTTTTCCATGACTGCATACATGAGGTATATCTTCTGTAACACTTTTCTTTTCTATTCTTATTCCTGATTTTTTTGGGTTGATAATGTTCCAGTGTTTCATGGAGCAAACAATTTCACAAACCATACAACCAGAACAATTTTCAGCAACAGCTTTCACTCGCATCACTTATGTAATGCTAAGAAATTTATAATTTTTAGGGAAAGAATAAATAAGAAACGATTCCTTCTCAAAATCTCTCAATCCTTCCTCCTAACTTTGCATCAAGTTCTTCTTCATTTTTAAATTTTTAAACTTTTTTCATTTATCTCGGAAAAGTTTGCTAACAAAGATACTAATTTTTATAAAATTGGTTTTATACCATGCACAGAAAACATGCAGGCATAATTTTCATTCTTTCAGCAAGCATAATGTGGGCTGTTGAACCTGTTCTTGCTAAACTCGCTTACTCAAACTCAGATTTTTTCCATACCTCTGCCATAAGAGCATTTTTTGCATGCATGGTGGCTTTCCTGTATATGTTAATAAGGAATAAAAAGAATCTTTTCATTAAAAAATCATTTTTCATCCCCATAATTTACATATCTATTATGGGAACATTATTTGCAGATTTATTTTATTTTCTTGCACTAACAATGACACCAGTCATAAATGCAGTGGTGATAGGACACATGCAGCCAATATTCATTATTTTAATTGGTTTTTTTATTTTGAATGAAAAGCTTGTTGGATATGATTATGCTGGAATTTTTTGTATGATTTTGGCTGGAATTTTTGTTTCTGCAAAAACAATTCAAAATTTACTGACTTTGCATATTGGAAATTTAGGTGATTTATTCGTTTTATTTGCTACAATTGCATGGGCAACAACAGCCATAACAGCAAGAAAATATATACAAATTCAACCTGCAACCATTGCCTTTTATAGATTTTTTTTCGCTTCTATAATTTTCTTATTTTACCTCACCATCTCATCAAAATTATATGTTGCAAATTTTTACCAGCCTTGCATAGGAATAGCAGTTGGCATAGGAACAATTTTTTATTATGAAGCAATCCATCGCCTAAAGGCGGCGCAGGTTTCGGCACTGGAATTATCAACGCCGTTCTTTGCATCCATATTATCTCTTTTTATTGGAGAATGGATTACAACACTGCAAATTTTGGGTATTTTGATGCTTTGTATCGGCATATACTTTTTAGCCAAGAAAGAAGATTAGTTTTTATGATTGCACCACATTCTTTATAAATACTATCTCTTTTTCATTTCCATGAAGAAACTGGCAATACTGCTAGCTATGTTGCTTATGTTTTCTTATATGCCATATGTCAAACCAGC
>CAZBXJ010000146.1:0-3179 GCA_964495775.1 uncultured Thermoplasmatales archaeon
ATTTTTTCTTGCCTTTTGGATCATAATCTGCATCAAATATGAATTCTGCATTAAATTCTTTTTCAAGAAATTCCTTTGCACTTTCAAAATATTCCTTTTCATTTATTCTAACAAATTCTTCTTTCCTTATTTCTCGCAAAAGCTTTGTTGCATACTGTGATGCTTCTTTCATATCAACATTTAATTTTTTAGCTTCCTGCATTAAATTCTTCATATTTAAATTTCCTTCTTTATGCAATTTATAGGCTATCTCCGCCAACTCCCATTTCCAAGATGGGGCAAAATAGAGGTATATTTTATTTGGCTTAATTTTTGTTACTTTAATAATTTCCTGCATATCTTCAATAGTTTCTTTTAAAACTTCTTCAGCTTTCAAAACTTCATAATCAATTTCCTCTTCCACAGGATAATTTTCTAATGAAACAAACTCTTTATTGCCAAGTTTTTCCCACATTTCTTCCGCTATATGAGGAGTAAATGGGGTTATTGCCCTTATCCATTTCTCCAAAATTTTTCTTATTAATTCTTTATTCTCTCCCCCTCTTTTCAGATACCATTCAAATGCATTAAACATTTCAAAAAACAAAGCATTTGCTGCTTTTCTTAACTCAAATTCTTTCATTGCTTCATTTGCTTCCTTTAACTTTTCATTAAAAGCATTTCTGAGCCATTCATCTATTTTTTTTGCTTTTCCTTCCAAACCAATCAATTTCTCAAATAATTCCCAAAGTTTTATTATCCTCCTTTTATAATTTTCAACAGCTTCAGCATCCCACTCTATATCAACAAAAGGACTACCTATATGGGCATAATATAAACGCATTGCATCTACTCCATATCTTTCAACAGCATCTGGAATGGGTTCAGCCCCTCCTTTTGACTTTGAAATCTTCGCTCCTGTCTTCTGAATAATCCACCAATTGACAAAAATTCCTCTTGGCCAGTATTTTTTAGGCATAATGGCAACATGATTCATTATAAAGACGGGGAAATGCACCGTCTTATGCTCCTTTCCTCCCAGATTTATATCCACTGGGTACCAGTAATCAAATTCCTTTCTTATTTCTTCCCAAATTTCATTTTTAGCTCCTCCTTTTCCAAGAAAAATATAGTCAAAGAAATCATCATTCATTTCTTCAACATTTATTTTACCCTCATTTACATATTTTGAAATTATGTAGTAAGCTGGATATAGCGTGGAATCAGAAATTGGTTCAATAACCCATTTTTCATCAAACGGAAATGGTGTTCCAAGCCATGAGCCCTGCCTAATGCACGCCCTATCTCCAAACCATTCCAAGATTTTTGGCAATTCTTCCTTATATTCCTTAGGATATATATTCATATTTTTAACCCATTCCTTGCTTTTTTCCGTTAGCTCTTCATCACTATACTTTATAAACCATTGATCTGGTATTTTTTTAATGACCACTTCCTCTCCACACCTGCAAACAACTCTTTTTGAAAATTCCCTCATTATTATAGCTTGATTTGTTGAAAGCAAGTCATTCTTTATTTCTTCTTTTGCCTCATTTACTTTCATTCCTTCATATTCTCTGCAATTTTCATTCATTATTCCTTTGTGGAATTCTTCTTTATAAATTATTTCTGTAGCTTCTTCAAGCTTCTCATATTCATTCTGATTCTTTATTCCCATTTTTTCAACAATTTCCTTTGCTGGAATTTCATATCCCTGAATTTTTATTATTACAATTGGTTCAACAGGCATTCCTAAGTCATGTAATGCAATATAATCATATGGGGCATGAGCTGGAACACTCATCACTATTCCTGTTGCGATGTCTGGCGAGACAAATTTTGCAGGAAGTATTGGAATCTCCTTATTTATGATAGGAGCAATGCATTTCTTTCCAACTAATTCTTTTCCATGAATTTTTCCTATAACTTCTACTTCATCAAGCTGGTATTTAAGTTTTTTAACTGCTTTTTCCGATAAAATCCATTCTTCATCACCTATTTTAGCAATAGCATATTCAACTTCATCATTTACCCACATGTTAGTAACGCCAAAAATTGTCTCAGGCCTTAAAGTAGCTGCAGGCAAAATTTTTCCATTGTATTTGAATTTTATAACAATAAATTCCAAAATTTCTGCATCTCCTCCTTCAGATATATCTGTTTCACTCCTATCTACTGCCACTGGCCCGCAATTTGGACAAAATGGGGCGAAATGTGGTTTCTGTATGAGCAATCCTTTTTCGTTTAACTTTCTAAATTGCCACTGTATGAATTTTTTATAGCCTGGAGAAATAGTATCCATAAGGCGAGTATAGTCAATAAGAAAGCCGAATTTTTTCCAGTATTCTTCCACATAAACCTTGCTGAAAAATTTTACAACTTCTAAAGGATCAGCGAGTTTTTCAATAATTTCCTCAGGACATCCATTCTGACGCAAGTATTGCAAAGTTGCTTCATCTTTCCTTGCAACCTTTTTTGCCAAGCTTACAGCAGGCAAGCCGGTGGCATGGAAACCAGCGGGGAAAATAACATCATAACCCTTCATTCTCATATATCTTGCAATTATGTCTGCATAGGTAAAGCCACGCATATGCCCAACATGCAAATAGCCAGATATTCCAGGATATGCAAAATGGATGAAAAATTTCCTGCCTTTTTCCTTTTTAGCTTTGTATATCTCCTTGCTGAACCATCTTTCTTGCCATTTCTTTTCAATGATAGCAAAATCCATCAATTGGAAAAAAATCTTCTCTATATAAACTTGTTGAGTCGTTTAAAGAAATTATGTCATCAAATTAACGGATATGAAAAATTGTTAATTCCTCACATTTTCCATATGCAAATACGACATATGGCTTTAAAATACCTCTTGTATATGCCATCCAACCAGAAAAGTTGTGCATTTCCATTCCACGTCCCCACACATCCACCCATTTTTTAGCACTTTCATTCCATATCCTGCATATTGCTGGTAGTAGAGAAGAACCGTAATAAGTAATATAAACATAGCTATCATTTCCTTTTCCCCAGTTTTCCTTATGAAAACCATTTACTTTGAAATTATGGGCAGAGCCGCATGTCATGATAAAAATATCATGATATGTATCTTCTTCTTTGTGCATTGTAGATTTATTTAACGGAAGTAGTAAAAGAATCATAATAAAGGCGATTATTACAAACAATTTTTTCTTCATTAAAAA
>CAZBXJ010000147.1:0-3156 GCA_964495775.1 uncultured Thermoplasmatales archaeon
CTCATTATGCTTTCCATTATTATAAACTGTTGCATTTACATAAATAGTTGTACTAGCTGGCTCATGATCCCTTACATCTATCTTCTGGACACCAACATTGTGCTCAGGCATAACTGGTGGCTTTATTTTTTGAGCTGGGTCTCCGAATAATGTACAGCCTTCAATTATACCTCTCCATGAACCAGGTGCACCACTATATGTCCAATTTATTGTTGGTGCCATCTCATCCTTAGATGCAGCATGTGCCTTTCCAAGCTGCCAGTTCATTGGGCCTCCGCTCTTGCTTATATTCAACATCCAGTCAAGGAATAATTTTTGCTGCAACGCGCTACTCGAATTTGTGTCATCAAATGAACCCCATCCATATCCAGTATTATAAACGCAAGCAAAAGCTAATGACCGATTTGAGTGGAATAACATAACATCAACAACACCGTCATCAGCTGCATCAAAATCTCCACAGTGGCATCCATAGTCATGCAGGAAGAATGGTCTCGTATTGTGATACTGAGTTGCCCAATCAGTATCATAGACATCTAATGACATATGCTCGTTTGCATGAGCAACACCAAAGATAAGTGTACAATTATTGTGATTTATATCATCTCTCATTCCAGCTACAGCTTGAGCCTCTGAGCCTCCCTGCCAACCAGGATTTGGTGGCTCCGCAGTCCATAATACGGATACATTAAACTCTGAACCAGGATTATTTTCATTCCATGTATCAAATCCCCATAAGAATCCAAGCCAATCTGGATATGCTCCATGAGCTCCAGGATTTGGTCCGAGCCAGTTTGATGTTCCCCATAAAGTGAAATCAATAAAATCGTCTCCTTGAGCATTCCAACCAGTGTCTCCTCCATATCCTGCTACATTATCAAGCCAATCTCTGTCCCAGCAATCTGCATAGTAGAAACTCTTTTCCATCCAGTTTGATACATCTTTTGGCTCATCGCAAGTAATTCTTCCTATCCATAATTCGGAATACAAGTCAAATCCTGCATCTCCCTCTTCGCCCCACTGGTTATCTTGATCAGCATTAAATGTTTTGTCTAAGTTGCTCCAATATATATCTGCATCAATATTTGATTCATATGCATAACTCATCAATCTTGCCGGAATGGTATCTGCATCACCAGCAATCAAAACATATTGTGTTCCCCAATCTTGATATGCATCTCTACAAAATTCTCTTATATGAGCTTGTGTATCATTGAATAAAGGCGTCGAGTTCCAATAATCTGAGCATGCATCTATATCTTCAACTGTTACCAATGTACATCTTAACCCGTCCTCTGTTTCATGCTTTTCCATTAAATCTGTCCAATTGTACGGAAGAGTTGAGCTTCTCTCCCAGTGGTCAAGTCCATTTTCTTCTGTTGTAATTATTACGTAGTCGTAATGCTCACTTGGATCACAAAGTCCCCCTTCATATTCCAATGGTGGAAGATTTGGATATGAATCTACTATTTCGTCATTCAAATCCAAATTTTTGACCCACCATCTATCATCAGGGTTATTCCTGTAAAATCTGTTTAGTTGAGATGTTTGCTCTAACTCAACGCTGATAAGTACTTTTTTATGGTATACAAGTATGTTTTCTACTGGGTCATATCGTACTGGCCTTATATTGACAGATAAAATTGGATATCCTCGGCAATATCCAAGATCCCATCCAGTCCTTATAACAGTTGGCTTTTCTCCTTCCCTTGAAAATGGAGAAACCTTAGTTCCTCCTCCAAAGAGAAGGTCTGTTAATCCTGGTGATGAATATGCGCTTAGATCCCATTCAATTTCTTCTGGAGGTGGAGTTCCTACTGGCAAAGGTGCTTGATACGGAAATACTGGCTTTTTATCATCCAATTTTATCACATGTTGATCCAGTGGAATTACTCTAACATCAGCTGGCTTTGTATATGGAGGTAATGCAAGTTTTGCAATATATACTGGCAATTCAGGATGTCCAGGTATACCTGCTCTAATACAGTTTCCAAGAGAGACTCTTGTAAACTCTAATATTTCTCCCTTATAAGGGACTTTTATTGTGCTCAGCACAGGTTCTCCAAAGTTTACATATTGTATCAAATCTCCTTCCGGCTTCGTTAGTGGCTTTATATCGGTAGCTGGAGTTTCGCTTCCGCTGCCACTGTCTCCACTGTCAGCAAAGACTATCGATTGTGGTGATTGTGGTAATACAAAAGCCGCTGCTATCACTACCACTAAAAATATTTTAAGCTTTCTCCCTATGCTTTTTCCCTTCATTTTAATGCCTCCAAATATGAATAAAAAAAAGTTATATAAATCCTTCGCTCAGCACGGTACAGTATTCTGGAAGGAGAATGCAGATGGAAATGCTATACCAATTAATGGAATTAGTTAGAAAGAAAAATATTTTTCGCTGGGATAAGGGATAAGAAGAAAATAGAAATTAAGCTGATTGCTACCATCTTATATTACAAGCAAATTCCTTAAAGATTTTGAAAAATTTAGTCATGAGGCTTTGAGGCAATGGTATCATAAATTTGCCCAGTTTACTAATTGTAAAAAATATAGGCGTTGTATGGCGATAGATTGGAAACTTGGGAAATTTTAGGGATAATGGTAACGAAATAAATATTAAATTTTTTGCAAGCGCATCACTATTATTTATTACATATTGAGTATCCATGTTTCTCTTTCATCACTTGCAATGTTGCCTGCTTCATCGTATGCAATAACTTTTATAGTATGTTTTCCAATCACAGCTTCGTCCCAGAGCCATTGGTATGGTGGTTGATACACGATGGTTTTCATTTCATCATCAATATAAAACTCGATTCTTTCTACGCCAGAAATATTATCAATTGCTTCTACTTCAATATCTATTTTGCCCACTATAATCGTTAACGGAAGAGATAAAATTCTTCTATTAAATAAATAGAGAGCATTTTTTGGCTTTAATATGCTAACTATTGGAGAGGAGCGATCAATTGCAAATGCGGCAGAGAAGGTGCTACCTATATTACCTGCAATATCGACAGCATAGTATTTTAGGATGTGCTGTCCATCTTCTTCCACAATTATTTCCTTTTCGTAAATCTTCCACTCTCCACCATCAAGCTGATAGCATATAGCAGCTACTCCAGATAGCATATCATTTGCGAATAATCTTATTTT
>CAZBXJ010000148.1:0-3149 GCA_964495775.1 uncultured Thermoplasmatales archaeon
TTGTGCTTACTGGAAGAAAAGCCCCACAAAAGCTTATTGAAATGGCAGATGTTGTGACAGAGATGAAAAAAATAAAGCATTACTACGACAAAGGGCAGGAAGCAATAGAAGGACTGGAGTATTAATTTTTATTTCAAAATTAAAACATAAAATTTTTTAACTCAGCATATATAAAATTGGGTGCAAAGGAAAGGAGGCGAGAAATCGCCGTAATCCTTTGCACCTCATGCAAATTTTGCAAATAATGGCAAAAATACTAAGCTAACTATTGACATTAATTTTATAAGTATGTTTAATGAAGGTCCAGCAGTATCTTTGCAAGGATCTCCAACAGTATCTCCTACCACCGCCGCCTTGTGAGCAAAGCTTCCTTTTCCTCCTAAGTGTCCAGCTTCAATGTATTTCTTTGCGTTGTCCCATGCTCCTCCTGCATTGGCGAGGAATATTGCTAAAAGAAAACCGGATGCTGTGGCTCCTGCAAGCAAACCAATTAATGCTTCTATCTTCCATAAGCCAACAATAATTGGAATAGCGACTGCCAAGCTTGAAGGAAGAACCATTTCCCTTAATGCACCTTTTGTAGCTATTCTTATACATCTCTCATAATCTGGTTTTCCCTTTCCTTCAAGTATTTTATATTCTTTGAATTGCCTTCTGACTTCATTAACCATTTTATACGCTGCTCTTCCTACCGCCCCAATAGTTAAAGCAGAAAATAGGAAAGGAAGCATTGCTCCTATGAAAACTCCAGCCAATAAATGGGGTTGGGTAAGCTCTATTTTAACATCTCCCACCGTTTCTTCCACCTTACTTACAAATGTGAAAAGTAAAGCTAAAGCTGTTATTGCAGCAGAGCCAATTGCAAATCCTTTACCCATTGCAGCAGTTGTATTTCCAACAGCATCCAATGCTTCTGTTCTTTTTCTTATTTCTTCTCCAAGATTTGCCATTTCAGCAATACCTGCTGCATTATCTGCCACTGGCCCATAACAATCTGTAGCCAATGAGATGCCGAGAGTTGATAACATGCCTATTGCTGCTAAAGCAACTCCATAAAATCCTGCAAATTCATAAGCCATAACCATTGCAATGCATGTTGAGATAATAGGTATGGCTGTGCTGAGCATTCCTATTGACATTCCCTGCAAAATATCTGTAGCTGCCCCAGTTTCTGCTGCTTTGGCTATGCTTTGAGCTGGCTTTCTTTGCTCAGAAGTAAAGTATTCTGTTGACAATCCTATTACAATGCCATCAATTAAGCCAACTAATGTTGCATAAAATGGAGAGAAATTTTTGATGAGGTAATGAGTGGCAATATAAGCAAATATGGCAAATAAAATTGCAGAGCCAAATAGACCATTTCTTAATGCAGTATAAGGATTTTTCCCTCTCACAAAAATCATTGCTATAATTGAAGCTAATATGCCCAATGAAGCTATTATGAGAGGATATAGGCTTGAATATGCATATGAAACCAATCCAGCTAAAGTTATGGCAGAAATTATGGAATCAACGTATGACTCAAACAAATCTGCGCCCATTCCAGCAACATCTCCAACATTATCTCCAACATTATCAGCAATAACAGCAGGGTTGCGAGGGTCATCTTCTGGTATGCCCTCTTCAACTTTTCCTACCAAATCAGCACCAACATCAGCTGACTTCGTATATATCCCTCCTCCCACCCTTGCAAATAAAGCTATGCTACTTGCACCAAATCCAAATCCAAATAGAATGCTAGCTAGAATGTCCGCATCTTTGAAAAGCAAATAAAAAATACTCACTCCAACAATCCCCAATCCAACCACACACAGCCCCATGACAGCACCAGAAGAAAAGGCAATTAGCAAACCATTTCTTATTCCCTTTTTACTTGCCTCTGCTGTCCTTGCATTCGATTTTGTTGCTACTCTCATTCCAATATTTCCAGCTAAAGCAGAAAAAATTGCACCTGTAAGAAAAGCTATTGCTGTTTGCCAAGGCATATCTGTATAAAAACTTGCGATGCCAAGCATAAAAACAACAACAATAACAAATATTGCTATTATTTTGTACTCCTCATTTAAAAATGCTATCGCTCCTTTTTGTATGGCTTTCGATATTTCCTTCATTTTTTCTGTTCCTTCTGGCTTTCTTAAAATAAATGCTGTTAGCATCCCAGCTACAAAAATTGCGAGAAAGCCAGCCATCAACGGAATATAATCGAGCATGAAAAAGGAAAGAAAAGCATTATTTTAATTTTTTCAAAAGATATTTCCTTTTATCACAGCAAGGAAATTTGGGAATGATGCACCTTTCTTTCTCCTATTCATTTCATTCAATTCTTTTTCACGCTCTATGAAAGTCAGAAGCATACAATAATCAATGGCAAACGCTCCTCTTCATTTATCTGATGAACCCAAAAGTTCTCTTCTTTCGAGCATGCCAAACGGCAAATTTTTATATGCAATATAAAAGGCGAATAAAGAGGAAATAATGGTTAAGATGGGGAAGAAGGAATTATAAAATGATAAACTTGTAAATACCCAAAATGCCAAGCCAGACAAAACAGCATAAATGAAAAATTTCAATTTATCCCCTCTTTTTATTCCTATTCCTATAAAAATGCCTGTTGCACATCCCAAAAATATTGCGGAAAATGGAAGTAAAATAGGAAGAAAATTTTCAAAACTTATTTCCAAACTTGCTCCTAATAAGAGGGGGGAGAATGTTGAAGCCATTCCCAAACCAACTCCCGCCCCATATATTGGCAATCCTTTCTTTTCAAAGAACTTTGTATTTAATATAGCTACTTTTGCAAGCTGTTCTTGAACTGAGAAAAGCAATGAAAAAATTAAAATTGCATCTATGTATTTTAGCATCTGGGAATAAAGAATCATCCCCTCTATTAAATAAAGAATTGTGCCAATCGCCATTCCCACTATGAATGCAATTAGAACAATTCTATCCTTAAATTTATCTTCATACCCCCCCACTACAAAATAAAGGATAAAGAGAGATGGAATTATTCCTAATGGAAGGAGTAAAGTTGTTATCTCCACATACCTAAATGGAGTATTATATAAAGCTTATTTGGAAATGGCTTCCAAAAATAAAAAAATAAAAAAAGAGGGTTAGAGACCAAGGACAAATGGTCCTACTATGAATCC
>CAZBXJ010000149.1:0-3130 GCA_964495775.1 uncultured Thermoplasmatales archaeon
TAAAAGTAATATGATTAGCAATGCAAGAATTTTCCTCATTTTTAAGGTGTAGATAAGAGAATTATATAAAATTATCGATGGGGAAATTTTCTTTGTTGCCAAAGGAATTTTATTTATATTCATCAACTATAAAAATTGTGGAAAAAGAGGCAAAATTTTGGAAGAGTTTGAATGGTAAAGTGCAGTGTTTGCTCTGCCCACATAAATGTATTCTTAAAGATGGGCAGAGAGGCATATGTGGAGTAAGAGAGAATAGAAATGGAAAACTTTATACATTAATCTATGCATCTTGCTCTTCCGCTTATCCAGATCCTATAGAAAAAAAGCCATTATTCCATTTTTATCCAGGTAGCTTAGTTTTTTCCTTGGGCACGGTGGGATGTAACTTTAGGTGTTTGCACTGCCAAAATTATTCAATTAGTCAAGTTAAACCAGAAGATTATCCTTTGGCTGAGATGATGCCAGATGAAGCTGTTGAAAGAGCTTTGAGATGTTGCGATGGCATAGCTTTGACATACAATGAACCCACCATATGGTGGGAATATGCTTATGATGTTTTTAAAATAGCTAAAGAAAAAAATCTTTACACAGTCTTTGTAACAAACGGATATATAAATGAAGAACCTTTAGAAGAAATAGCTAAATATTTAGATGCTGCAAACATAGACACCAAATCAATGAGTAAAGAATTCTACAAAGAAATATGCAAAGCAAGGTTAGAACCTGTTTTACAGGCATGCAAGCTTTATAAGGAAAAAGGCATCCATATTGAGCTAACTTATTTAGTCATTCCAAGGAAAAATGATGGCATTGAAGATATAAAAAAATACTGCAGATGGGTTTTAGAAGAGCTAGGAGAAGAGCAAATAGTGCATTTTACAGCTTTTTATCCCCATTATAAAATGCTTGATTTACCACCAACACCATTCAAAAAATTGCTTGAAATATACAATATTGCCAAGAGAGAAGGGTTACATTTTGTTTATTTGGGAAATGTCCCACATGGAGATTATGAAAACACATATTGCCCAAATTGTGGGAATTTGCTTATTGAAAGGCATGGATTCTCAGCGAAAATTAAAGGATTGGATGGAAAAAAATGTAGTAAATGCGGGGCAAAAATTCCTGTAGTTATAGATTAAAAGTTGGCAACTGGAATCATATAATTTTTCCTTTACAATTTATGCATAATCCTGTTGCAAAATCAAAATGCTCACTGCAAACATTCTTCCCACAAAATCTACATGTATAAAGCTTGCCCGCCTTTCCACATATTGAGCAAATTCCATACATTTCCATATTTTTTAAATTGCTCATTATAAAAATTTCTTTTCATATGCTACAATTGCTTCCATTTCAACAATCCATGCTGGTAGCATTTCATCATATAAGCAAATTTTTTCATCAACCATTTCATAAACTGGAGATAAAAAATCTCCAGATGGAAAGCCCCCTATAATACAAACAACCTCTTCTTCTAGCACTTCTTCCAATTTCTTCTTTTCCCCTTTCATACAAAATAAAATTCTCTTTCCATCCAACTTTGAAAGAAGTTTTTCCAAACTTTCCTTTTTCATTTCCATTAATGGTTCTCCTTCCAAAGGCACTCTTTTATATTCAAAAAGTTGTTCCATAAGCCCCTTAAATCTATTATAGTTCTTTATGATTCTTGTTTCTGGCCTCACATAAATAATTTCATTATTCCTTGTATGCACATAAACCCTGAGCTTCCCTTCTTTATTCAATATAGAATCGTTGGCAAGCAAAAGAAAAAAATGAACTATATCTGGGCGTCCTCGCCTCCGCCAGTCTTTTAAAATTTTCATAGCTGTGTGGTGCAAAGATACATCCAAAATCTTGCTCCTTCCTTTAACGACTGCAGGATGCTTTAATATTTTTTTTGGCACAAGCTCAAGCTCACTATCTGCCAAAATCAAATGCATCATGTTAATATCTCGTGCAACTTATCTTCCTTTATAGCCATTTTTATTTCTTGAGCTATTCTTTGCCCTGTTGATAAACCCGGCTGTATTAAATCTGCATATGGGCTTCCGGAAATGTATAGGTTGGTTCCAGCAACTATTCTCGCAGAGATTTCAAAAACCTTTATTTCGAGTTCATCAGTAACAACCGTTTCTAAGCAAAATGGTCCAATTATCCCGCCAAAAAGTTCATAAGATTTTTCAACAACTTTTTCCCCCATTTCAAACACTTTTGGAAGCAAGGATTCGCGCATAACTATTGGAATATTACCAGTAACAACAAAAGATGGTTGAATACCCATTTCCTCTAATTCAGCTATGGAGCCGAGGCGATGGGCTTCATCTATATTTGCCTCATCTCTTCTATCTATTGAAAGAACCTCCAAGGAACCTTTTGCCACTCTATAACCATCTTTTTTCAAGGGAGAATAAAAATAATGGATGTAATAGCGGGTGCCAATTAAAAATTCCTGAATTATATATGGTTTATTTGGCTGAATTTTCCTCTTAAAATCTTCATAGTTTTTTGCAATGAAAAATCCTTTTCCTCCTTTAGCCCCATAATATTTCACAATAACGGGTTTATCAATATCTCTTGCATCTTCTATAATTTCCGGCATCTTTAAACCAGCAGATTCAAGCCATTTTCTTTCCTTTTCCCTATCTGATTCCCATTCCAAAACAGCTTTATTTCCAAAAGTTGGTATTTCAAGCTTTAAATAATTTTCAGCCCCCATATACTCAACGAAGGAGCCATGAGGAATTATTATTGCATTTCTTTTGTAAAATTCCTCTGCATACCTATTTAAATTTTTATAACTATCAATGACAATAAACTCATCTGGTTTTCCAAGAGGAAAGGCATTGTAGAATTCAGGCGCCTTTTTTATTGCTATGCCTATACTTCTAAATCCTTCTTTTCTTGCACCATTGAAAATTTGCAGGCTTGAATGCGAGCAAGCAGTTGCTATAGAAATGTTTTCTTTGTCATATCTTTCTAAAATTTCCTCTATTCCCATTACCCATTATATCCTTCCAATTTTTAAAATTTTCTTAAAGATGTAAGGAGTTGAGAGGAAACTGTCATAAAAAACATGCTGTGATGACATGTTAAAGCCCGCCTCCATATAAGCATGAAGGAGGCGGTA
>CAZBXJ010000150.1:0-3075 GCA_964495775.1 uncultured Thermoplasmatales archaeon
CACTCTGCAACCACAGCAGGATTTACATTGTCTATATGAAGTACATTTGGTTTTAGTTTGCTTATCCCTTCCAACAATCTTTTTACTGCATTCACATTTGGCTTTGGCAATTCATCTTTACCCAATCCATATGCTTTATAAGAGAAAAAACAAGATTGGCATCCCAACCTAAAATTTATAACTCCTTGTTTTTTAAGTTCCTCCACTTCCTTAATAATATCCTTTTCTTCCCTCACTTCTGGCATTCCAAAAGAGGATTCCATACAAAAACTACATCCTCCAGTAAACCATCTTGTACATCCTCTATATGTTTCTATTTCAGCAATTAAAGGAATAGGATAATCTGGATGCTTTTTGACAACCTCCGCACCCAACAAGCTCCATTTCTTCCATTCATTCATTCTTCTCTTTCTATGATTTATTTCACCATTCAAAAAATCGTAAATAAAGGCATCAGCATCTCCTAAAGCAACATAATCAACAAATTCATCCCCTTTAACTAATTTTCTCCCCCCTCCTCTTCCAAATCCAAATTTTGCGGAAGCGCCAGCCAATATTTTTATCCCTTTAAAATTTTTACAAATTTTAACAAACTCATTATATGAAATTGGCATTCCCCTCAAATACCTTCCAGGCACTATCGCACCAGCTAAAATGACGAGTACATCTCCACCTATTTCTTTTCCTTTCCTCCAATCTTCGATTGTAAGATATTCATATTTTTCTCCAGCATCCTTTATTGCACCTGCAATATATCTGACATATGGAGAAATAAAGGGAGGAACGCCCAAACAAGCAGGTTCATCAACAAATCCATCTAATATGGTTATCATTTTGTTTTAAACTCATTGTGGCATATAAATTTTCCAGTGGAAATAAGGGGGTGTGTCTCAAAATGCTACGATGCTCGGCATAAAATTCTTTAAATTTACAACCACTGCTTTGCCTGGATCTGGCATAAAATTCATCATTTTCTGATAATCGGTTTGTGACTGCCATGCAGATGCATTTATCATCAACACCCCTCTATAACTATCTACAGCTGTTACATGCACATGTCCTGTTACAAATATATCTGGAATGTAATCAATAATTAGATAGTCTCTTCTTTCGGGAGCTAAAGAAGAAATTCCTCCATAAATGGGGGCGAGATGACGGCGCCTTAACATCTCCTTCATTATTTTTGTTGGTTCGTTTTGATTCAATCCCGGAATACATGAAGCAAAATCTTGTATTGATTGTCCGTGATATGCTAAAACAGTAATGCCATTTATTTTCATATAGCATGGATTCCCAACAAATTCAATGTTGTTTGAGGTAAATAGCTCCCTAATTTCCTTTTCAAAGGCTGGTTGGGGCAGAGCAGGGCGAACAGCATCGTGATTGCCAGGTTGTAAAATAATTTTTATTCTTTCAGGAATTTGAGATAGCTTACCAGCTAAATCTTCATATTGTTTATAAATATCTTCAATATCCAAATCTTTTTCCTGATCAGGATAAATTCCAACTCCTTCTACATCATCACCAGAAATAATTAAATATTCTATTTTTTCTGCAACTTTTCTTTGCCTTTCACTCCCACCCTTTCCATTAATCCATTTTATGAATTTTTCCCATTTTCTTTCCAAAAAACTTTTGCTTCCTACATGTAAATCAGAAATGAAAGCAATGTATCTTTCCTCATTTGTTAATTTTTTTTCTTTTTCTATAGGCAATTCAGGTCTGACAATGCTTCTGGCAATAAGCAAATCTCCTTTCCTCTTTCCAACTACTCCAATAACTTCATCATTAACAATTGCAGGATCAATTTCTTTTGGAACATAAACTGAAATCATATCTTCTTCATCTTCAATTTCAACAATGAGTCCATTTTTTGCATTTCTAACTTCTTTAACCAACCCTATGGTGGCAATTTCATCTTCACTCCTCCATATTTTTTTAATTGGAACGGCATTCCTCATTTCCTGCCTTTTCCTAAGCATTTTACTTAGTTTTTCAAATCTATCTTTAAACAATGATACAAAATCATTCAAATGTCCCTCGCAAGTGCTATTTCCTGTTATGTCCTGCAATACTTCAAAGCCATCATCATCTACTTTTACAACAGGAGCAATTTTTTCCACAGGTTTTATTTTCTTAACTTCTTGCTTTTCCCCCTCAACAAAATTCCTCAAAAAATCAACAGATACAATAAGTGGCTTTACATCAAGCTTTCTAATAAATTTTTTACAAAACTCAATGCCATTTCCTCTGCTAATTAAAAATTCTACTGCCTCAGGCTGAATAAGCATTCCTTCTTTTTGAAACAAATTTACAATTTCCCGCTTCAAATCCATTTTTAGCCGGCACAGACATGCCACCAAGTGGGCACACGCCACCAAACATGATTGCCCCAGCACCCTTCTCAATCCCGCTACCCTCTGAGCACCGGTAGTTTCCGGCTGGGCCGCTCCCTTCCGGGCCTAACCCGTTGGCCGGAACAAAGGCAAAGGAGCTAACCCTCCAGTTAGCTCCTTTGCCACCTCCAGCCCCAGAGGACGAGATTTCATCGGCAGGTGCTGGATCATGCTTAATGGCGTGTGCCGCCTTGGTAGCTTCGGCCCCGGCTAAAGACGATTTCCGGTAACAGGGGACGCCTAACCCCCCGGCCTAGTCTGTGCCATTGGCCAAATTAAAAATTTTGAGGAATTAATAAATTTATGGCTTTTTGAGGAGGAGGAATTGGCATCTAAACAGGCGGTAGAAAATCCAAGCCAAGGATGCTGTTTGAAATGCAACATCTCTTGCAAACCTCCACATGTATTTTTCATATTCTGTTGTGTTGCCCCAGTTGTAGCCAGCCACATAAATATCTTTTGCCATGTATACTGTGGCTATTACAAATATTGCAATGACGATGATATCTATGTAGAAAAGTGTTCTGCGCCAACCTTTTTCCATGCAAGAATATGGCAAATTGATATAAAAGCTTATACATTTTTGATTGTGGATGTTACTGCTGCAATAATTGAAAAAAATGGGAAGATTCTTATTGCTAAAAGGAAGGAAGGTAAATGGGAATTTCCGGGAGGAAAG
>CAZBXJ010000151.1:0-3044 GCA_964495775.1 uncultured Thermoplasmatales archaeon
TGGAGAGAATGAAAGCAATTTAAAATTGGTTGGCGTAACCATTAGACCATTTTTTAAAATAAAACTTGATGATGGCAAAACATACTTTTGGAGAGTTGCAGGATTTGATGGAAAATTTATAACAATGAGCGAGATAAAAACCTTCAAAATTAAGGAAAAAAATGATTGGACTGTTATGATCTATTTAAATGGAGACAATAACCTCTATGAATATGCAATGAATGAGCTAAATAAAATAAAAAATATTTCTTCAGCAAACATAGTTGTGCTATTTGATGGCAACAAAGAAAATGATACATTTCTTTACTGCATTAAAAATTCTTCAAAAACTGTTTTTAAATTAAATGAAATTAACATGGGAGACGGAACCGCATTAAAATACCTCATAGAATATTCTATGCAATTTTACCCAGCCGAACATTACATTTTGGAAATATGGGGGCATGGCGCAGGCTGGATGGGCGTCTGCTTTGATAAAACAGATATGGATATGCTCAGTTTAAATGAAATCAAAGATGTCATTGAAAAGAAAATCGATATTGTGATTTTCAATGCCTGCTATATGGGGTGTGTGGAAGTTGCTTATTCATTAAAAGATGTTGCAAATTATATGATAGCATGTGAAGGCGCATTGCCTGTTGGTAGTTTGTCACATGATTTTTTAAAGGATGTAAGTGGTGATGCTGAAAGTATAGGCAAAAAAATAATTGAAAAATTTAACCATACTGCTTCAATATCAACTTCTTTGGCTCTCTGGAATTTAAGCAAATTAGATGAGTTAGTAAAAGCAATAAATAATTTTGCAATGCATCATAACATTTCTTGGGAATTTAGAAATGCAAGTGCTTATAGCTTACAATATGTAGATTTATTTGAATATGCAGAACTCTATAATGCAACCTCATTAATTAATGCAATAAATGAAACAATAGTTGCATTTTCTGGCAAAAAAGTTGGTATTGGCATATATTTTCCTCTTCCACAATATGTCTCAAAATATTATCAAAATTTAGATTTTTGTAAAATTTCAATATGGGATGAATTAATTAGAAGTAATTGATAGCAAATTGCTATTTTAATAGTGTTTATATATAACTTTCGGTTTATGTTGGATGGAGTATAAGACGGTGAGTTGGGAGTCTAGGGCATTTTTAAGTAGAAGTAGAGGTATAAGGAGGCGATGAAATGAAGAAGTTTTCTACATTAGGCATTAGTTTTGTATTGTTGATGAGCATGTTTGTAATTGCGGCACCAGCAAAGGCCTGTCATTTTTCTTTAAAAATAGAAAAAATGGGGCCTTCTGAGATTATAGTAAATAAGGAATTTACTTATAAGATAGTAGTACATAATGGATTATGGGGATACAGGTATTGGTGGGCAAGAGATGTAAGAGTGAAAGATATATTTCCTGATACTGTAGAAATTATAAATATTTATGGAGACTATGTTAATTATAGTAATAACAACAATACCTATTATTTCTTTTTAGGCACAATTTGTGGCGGGAGCAGCAAAACAATATTTATTAAAGCCAAAGTAACAAATTGTACTCCAGATACTATCACAAATACAGCAGAAATTTATCATTTTATTGGCACAGATGATGATAGCGATGATAACGTTGCAACTTGTACCACTCATGTAATATGTCCAAACCCATCAATTGAAATTGATAAAAAAATATGGAATGGCACTGCATGGGTAAATTCCCTGGAAATAGACTCTGGAGAAATAGTGCTATTCAATTTAAGCATTTACAACAGTGGAGATGAAGCTTTAAAAAATATTAACATTACTGATTATCTTCCAGATGGATTAGAATATGTTGAAGGAAGCGCAACAATAGAGCCGATTCAATGGGGGCATAATCTAACATGGTTATTCTATGCTTGCCATTGTTGCCATGAAGGACTTAGCCATGGCTATTGGAAAACTCACATCGACAAATGGCATTTTTATTGCCCTGATACATGCCTCCATGATGTTTTCGATATACCAGACGAATTTTCTATAGGGGATGCCTCATTTTTGGATGCCCTTAATTTTGGCGGAGGATCAGATTTGGAGGGTGCAGCAAAGCTTTTACTACAACAAGCGGTTGCTGCTTTGCTCAATGCTGTAGATGATGAAATAAATTATCCATTAAATGTAACAGAAATAATTAATCAAGTGAATGATGCATTGAATAGTATGGATAGAGATGCCATTCTTGATTTGAAAGATTTGCTGGATGAATACAATAATTTAGGTTGTTGCGATGATAGTGAGGATTGCGATGATTGTTGCCATTGTGACGGCAAATTTTTACCAGGTGAACACATATATATAGAATTTGAAGCAATAGCAGAGGGTTGTGAAGAGAATATTAATTTAGTAGTGGCAAAAGGAGAAGGAAAATGCAGTCATATGGAAGTGATTGACAACGATACAGCGGATATCTTCATTGTGTGCAATCATCCTCCTGTAGCTAATGATGATTATGCTACAATATATGAAGACTCAGTGAATAATTCCATTGACGTTTTGGCTAATGACAGTGATATTGATGGAGATGAATTGGCTATTATCTCCATGACAGCTCCTTCTCATGGAACAGCATATATAGATGAAGACATGATATATTACACACCAGATGAAAATTATTATGGCTCTGATGAATTTAATTATACTATTAGTGATGGATTTGCAACAGATACTGCTACAGTTTATATTACAATATTGGCAATAAATGATCCTCCTGTTGCTAATGATGATTATTATACAACAGATGAGGATACTCCTGTTGTTATAGATGTTTTGGCTAATGATACAGATGTTGAAGATGGGGTTCCAGAATTAAATGCTATAATTTCTCAACCATCTCATGGAATAGCTATAATAAATCCAAATGGAACGATAACATATGAGCCAAATGAAAATTATTATGGAGAAGATTCATTTGTATATGAAGTAATTGATTCTAATGGTGCAACAGATACTGCTACAGTGCATATTACAATATTGGCAATAAATGATCCTCCTGTTGCTAATGATGATTATTATAC
>CAZBXJ010000152.1:0-3038 GCA_964495775.1 uncultured Thermoplasmatales archaeon
TAATTTCATAGAGTGGGATGAATTATATAGCGGAAATTTTTTCGGGACTCCACAATGAAATGCAAAAACAGAAAAATCTATATGGTTTGGAGAATATAAGATAAAATGCCAATTGCGGAAGAGCTTGCGAAGAAGCAAAAAGAAATTTCCATAGCTGAATTTTTTGAAAGGAACAAACAAATTTTAGGTTTTGATAGTTTAACGAGGGCATTAATAACATGCGTAAAAGAAGCTGTAGATAATGCATTGGATGCTTGCGAAGAAGCAGGCATACTACCAGATATTTTTGTAAAAATTGAAGAGCATGATGGAGAGTATAAAGTAATTGTTGAAGATAATGGCCCGGGTATAGTAAAAAGCCAAATACCTCATGTATTTGGTCGCCTGTTATATGGCTCCCGCTTCCATAGTTTAAAGCAATCCAGGGGGCAACAGGGAATAGGAATATCTGCAGCAGTTTTGTATAGCCAGCTAACAACAGGTAAGCCAGCTACAATCATATCAAAAATTGGCGAAGGTTTTCCAGCTCATAAAATACAGCTAATGATTGATACAAAGAAGAATTTGCCAAGAATATTAAAAGATGAAATGGTGCATTGGAAAAAGAAAAGCGGAACAAGAGTTGAATTATTTGTTAAAGGAAAATATGTTAAGCATAGGAAGCAATCAGTATATGGCTACTTAAGGAGCACAGCCATTGTTAATCCCCATGCTCAAATAACATTTATTGAGCCAGATGGAAATAAAATTATTTTTGAGAGGGCTGTAGATAAATTGCCAAAGCAACCAAAAGAAATAAAGCCACATCCTCATGGGATAGAACTTGGAACATTGCTTAAAATGCTCAAAGATACGAAAGCACAAAAGCTATCAAGTTTTTTAGCAAGAGAATTTTCATCAATAAGCCTGCAGAAAGCAAGAGAAATTGTTAAGGTAGCAGGAGTAGAAGATGTTAGTCCACAGCAATTAAAGCTTGAAGATGCAAAGAAAATTTTAGAAGCGTTTAAAAAAGTAAAAATAATGGCTCCTCCCACAGATTGCCTTTCTCCTATAGGAGAGGCTTTAATCAAAAAAGGTTTAAGAAAGGAAACAATGCAGCTATCACCAGAATTCATCTCTACAGATACAAGGCAACCAAGCGTTTTTTCCGGCATTCCCTTTATGGTTGAGACGGGCATTGTTTATGGAGGGGATTTGCCAAAAGAAGAAAGAGTAGAAATTTTAAGATTTGCAAATCGCGTTCCTTTGCTTTATCAAGAAGGAGATTGTGTTATAACAGAAGCAATAAAAAATATTGACTGGCGCCGTTATGGCTTGGAGCAGAAGGGGGGCAAGGGTATTCCATATGGTCCAGCCATTATACTTGTTCATATTGCCTCTGTTAACATTCCATTTACTTCAGAATCAAAAGAAGCTATTGCTCATATAGATGAAATAGAGAAGGAAATAAAGCTTTCATTACAGCAATGTGCAAGGAAGATGAGGGTGCATTTATCAAAGAAAGAAAGGAGAAAGAAGGCAAAGAATAAGTTTTTACTCATATCAAAGATTTTGCCTGAGCTTGCAAGAAAATCTGCAGAAATTGTGGGAAAGCCTACGCCACCCATAGATGATGTTATAACACAAATTATGAATATTGTATGGATTGAAGATGAAATTGTTAGTAAAGATGGTATAGCAGAAAGCAGAATAAAAATAACAAATTATAAGAGAAAACCGCAAAAATTCATTTTATATGCAGAAATTCCATCAAAAGAAAAAATTGTTGAAGTAGAGCCACAGCCTTTGGAAGTAAGGGAAAGAGTGATTAAATGGAATGTTGATTTAAAACCGGTTGAAAAAGCAGAGTATGTTTTCAAAGTAAAGGTTGATGATGAAGAATTTGATGAAAATAATTTGTATGTTTTAGGAATAGATCCGGTAAATGTTATTGGGGCTGAAAAATGGGAAGGTGAAGAATGAGCGCGTTGGAAGAGTTAAGAAAGGTGGCAGAAAAAATTTATGTGGATTTACTCAATTCAAGAATTCCTTCTATAGAATTGCCAGCAAGAACAAAATCAAACATTGTTTTTGATGAAAGGCATAGAGTATGGAAATATGGAAATCAAAATATAAAAAGATCAGCAGTAACTCTGGCTGGAGCCTATATGCTATTAAGAACAATCTATACCATAGATTTCATAAAAGAAATGATTGAAAAGAATAAAACATCTACGTTAAGAGAGCTATATTACATCTCTGAAAGCTGGGGAGAAGCAAAGTTTAACAGTCAAGATGAATCAGATAAGCTTGCAGAAGACTTGGAAATAATAACAAAAAAGCTGAGAGAAGATTTTAAATTGCGCCCCGAAGAAGATGGCGCCCGTGTTATAGGAGATATTGTAATAGAAGAAGTAACGAGAAAAGGAGAGAAGCGCAGAATCCATTGCCAGGATGATGTAGGAGATGCTGGATATGGCATACCATATAATGTTGAAAAAGAAAAACTTCGCTTTGTTGAAGTAAATGCAGACAAAGTCATTGCTGTTGAAACAGGAGGTATGTTTGACAGGCTCGTTGAAAACAGATTTGATGAAAAAAGCAACAGCGTACTGGTTCATTTAAAAGGACAGCCAGCAAGAAGCACAAGGCGCTTTTTAAAAAGATTAAATGAAGAGCTTAACCTGCCAGTAATAGTCTTCACAGATGGTGACCCATGGAGTTATAGAATTTATGCTTCTGTTGCCTATGGCGCCATAAAGACAGCACACATATCAGAATATTTGGCTACACCTTCCGCCCAATTTCTGGGAGTGACGCCTTCAGATATTCTAAACTATGATTTGCCTTCCGATGAGCTTACTCAAGAAGACATAAATGCATTGAAAGCTGAATTAAATGATCCACGTTTTCAGGATGATTTCTGGGTAAATGAAATTAAATTGCAGCTGGAAATAAATAAAAAAGCTGAACAGCAAGCTTTAGCAAAATATGGTTTGGATTATGTAACAGATGTTTATTTGCCAGAAAAGTTGGCGGAGATGGGATATGAAATATAG
>CAZBXJ010000153.1:0-3024 GCA_964495775.1 uncultured Thermoplasmatales archaeon
TTGCCTAGCCAACTCAATGTTTTTTAGCACTGCTTTTAATTGAGTTTTTGCTGGCTCTTCTTCATTCTCCATTGCCTTTCTTAAAGCGTCCTCAACATCTTTTGGCAAATCAATGACAGCATTTGCAATTAAATTCGCTATTTCATTGGCAATCTTTTCTTTCATGCAATGAAATGCAAATAAACTTTAAAAATTTAAGGATAAATTTTTCTTTTAAACAAACAAAAAACAAAATCACGAATTTTTAAATACCACAGATTGAATTATCGTTGGTGTTAAGTTCATGAGTATCATAATATCAAAAAATGGGAGAAAAATAGAAAAAAATCGATGAAACACAGTTTTTAGCTGAAGATGAGCTACAAAAATATATTTATGAAAATCCAGAAATTATTCCTATCGACGAAGTTAAAGATGATGCAAAAATGCTGGTTCTCGCAAGAGAGTTTTATACAAGTAGTGGTCCAATCGATGCAATAGCAATAGATAGAGACGGAGAAATTTACATTATTGAAACAAAACTTTATAAAAATACAGATAAAAGGTTGGTACTCTCTCAAGTTTTAGATTATGGAGCAGCACTGTGGAATGATTATAGAGATTATAGAGACTTTATTCGACAATTAGACAGAAAAGTAAATGAAAAATTTAATGTTCCACTCAACCAAAAAATTATGGAATATTTTGGAGTAAATGCTGAAGAAGCATATGAAATAATAGATACTATCGGAAAAAATTTGATAAATGGAAATTTCAAGTTTATAATCCTCATGGATAAAATCACAGATAGACTCAAAAATTTAATAAAGTTTGTAAATCAGAATAGTAGCTTTGATATATTTGGGGTAGAGTTAGATTATTATAGATTTCAGGAATATGAAATAATCATTCCCAAATTATTCGGCACAGAATTAAGAAAAACTTTTTCATTCTCTCGAACTAAAAAATGGAATGAAAGATCTTTCTTTGCTGAATTAGAAAAGAATAGAAACAAAGATGAGGTAGTGATAGCGAGAAAAATATTTGATTGGGCAAAAGAAAATATGAGTTATATTGAGTGGGGTTCTGGAAGAATATATGGTTCTTGCATACCCGTTTTAGAAGTAGGTGGCACGAGTTATTGGTTATTTGCTCTGTGGACTAACGGAAGAATCGAAATTGTTTTTCAATATTTTAAAAACAAACCCCCTTTAGATAATATTGAAATTCGTAAAATGTTTTTAAGAAAACTAAACCAAATACCTGATGTTAATCTTCCAGAGGAGAGTATAGAGAAACGACCCGCCATCCCTTTAATAGTTTTTAAAAAAGAGGAAAATTTGAAACAGCTACTATCTGCATTTGAACGACTAATTGATGCGGTGAAGAATTACAAAAAAGCCCAGTAGGATTTATTCAATCTCTTTTCATTACACCTTCCCATCAACTAAATATGTAATACCAGTCTCCATTGAACATTATTGCAAATACTATATCTCCAATGAAATCAATTTCTCCAGATGTAATAAATGATGGTGGTATTGCATTCCACTCTACCCTATAATCCTGTGCTCTCAGAAAACCCGCTTCAATTAGTATGCCAAATACATCATCTACTGTTAAATTAAATGAATAGTAGCTAAGCCATTCCCAATCAGTATCAATTTCTATATAGCCAGCTGAAGATATATTCCATCCAATAATGAAATGCTCTGCCTTTAAGCATGAAAACATTCTAAAATACAGTTCATCCATATTCATTTTTAATTCTGCTTGCAAGCCCTTCATTCCATCTATTCCTATAAATCCTTCATTGCCAACTCTCCATCTCAAAATTGCTTCTCCAGATAAATTGCCTAAAGCAAGCCATGCTGTTGGCTCTTCCAAGCTGTCTGCAAGAATAAATCTTGTTTTTCTCTCATCAACAAAAATATAAATTTGCCCTTCTCCAGCAAGCTGAGCAATTAGATGGCGTGGCAAATATTCTATTTTCATGCAAATGTCCATTCCTAAAAGCTCAATTATTAAGCTAGCATTAAATTCATCACTGGCTTTATATTCAAAATAACTCTCCATAAATTCAATGGTAAATGCCATCTCTTGAGGAATATCTTCCAGCGTTAAGCTTATATTTTTCTTCCCATAATACCTTATCCTTATTGTCTCCTCCGCTCCCGCCTCTCTTTCAATCGCCAAACCGAGAGAGTTTAAAGCAAAATTTGGAGATATTTTTATGAGAGTATCAACTGCAGGCAAATAATCAATAATAACCTTGTGTTTTTCTCCATTGCTATACTGTAAAATTGCCGATAAATTACTCTGCCCACCTTCGAAAACTGGTTCAACATTTATATAAAATTCTGGCTCCTTATCATAAAGCAAATATGGAACAACCGTTATAACTTCCCTAATTTCTTTGGGCAATTCTTCATTTGGTGGAGAATAAAAACCAATAACAAAATTATGCATTCCATTGTATGATAAAGTTCCTTTAAAGTAAAGCTCAAGTTCTCCATTTTTTATTTCTTCTCCAAGTCTTATAACTTTTAATGCAAATGAGAATGCAAAGATTAGGCTTCCATTTACATTGTTAAAATATGGCAATACAATCATGCCGATCTTTATATCCTTTCCATTTTCTCCTGTGCTTGCGTTATTATCAACATCAATTCCCTTGAAAATTGATTGCAATATTGGCGTCTCCTTTTCTACACCATTATATCTGGTGTAAATTTTGAAATTAAATCCTCCATCATCAGGAATATGTAGTTCATACTCCGTTATTCCATCATTCTTTTCTCTATTAACTTTTAAATTCTTTATTTGCTCAACATCATTCTCAATTTTTACAACATTAGCTACTGGCACAAGAAGCATTAATGAAAGCATAACAACAAATATTCTCCTTACCATGTTAATATATAGCAAACGAGTATAAATATTTACTTAAAATGGAAATATAATGCATCCTTGGAGAACTCATCAAATGAATGAAAAGAGACATTGGTCGTTGGCTATATATGTTCAATGCTATTAATAGGATGG
>CAZBXJ010000154.1:0-3016 GCA_964495775.1 uncultured Thermoplasmatales archaeon
TTGTAGGCTATAATAAAAAGATAGTTGAGGATGGAATTGGTGCTGGGTTTGTAGAGGAAAGGGAAGAATATATTTTTGTTGGAAGAAATTTAAAAGATATACTGGAAAATTCCATTGAACCATATTTTACTGGCATGTACAAAAAATCCGTTTCTTTTCTGGAGGAATTGAAATTAATGCCCCAGAAAAAATTTGAAGAGCTGGAAGAAAATGAAAGAAAGAAATTTCTTTCAGCTCTTACTTTAAAACTTATTGAGCAAGGAGTAAAGGATATTGAATGGAAAAAGAAATTCTATTTTGGAAAATATTATGGAAATCTGGAAGATATTACATCAAAATTGAATGCCTGCGCTAGGTTAAATGAGGCGGGAGTTGGAGTCAGCTTGTGCTTAGGAGATAAAAAAGCTTTGGAAAAGGCTACAATAATACAGGAAAAATATAGGGATGAAATAAGAAAGGAATTGAGGGAGCTTGAAAAGAAAGAGCCATATAAGAAAAGAAATTTCATATATTTTTATACAGATAAGGCTCCTCTTGGTGGCGTGCTCGCTGGGCTTGCTTTGGCGTATATACCGCAGTTTAACAAGGGAAAGCCGATTTTATCATTGGCATACAATGAATACATTGACATATCTGCAAGAGCAAGCCAGGAAATGGTTGAGAATGGCGTAAATTTAGGCAGGGCTTTAAAGGAAGCGGCAGAAAGCGTTGGAGGAATAGGAGGAGGCCATCCAATAGCGGCGGGAGCAAAAATTAAGAAGGAGAAGGAAGAAGAATTTTTAGAAAAACTTGATGAGGCATTGGAGAAATGAAGGAATTAATTATATGTGAGAAAAATATTGCTGCAAGAAGAATCGCTTATATACTCTCGGATGGCAAGGCAAAAAGAGCTGTTTTGTATGGTGTCCCTTATTACTATTTTGATGACAAAATTGTTATTGGGTTAAAGGGGCACATAAAAAATTTGGATTTTCCAAAGGAATATTCAAGCTGGGAAAAAATTGAGCCAAAAAAGCTAATTGAAGTGGAGCCCATAAAAAAGCTAAGCCAGAAAAGAATAGCAATGGCAATAAAAAAAATTGCTAAGGATATAAAGAGGGTTATAATAGCTACAGATTATGACAGGGAAGGAGAGCTAATAGGGGTTGAAATCCTTGATTTACTCCCAAAAAATGTTGAAATAAAAAGAGCAAGATTCAGTGCAATAACTCCAAATGAAATAAAGAAAGCTTTTGAAAATTTAGAAGAAATTGATTTTAATTTAGCTAAATCTGCGGAAGCAAGACAATACATTGATTTAATATGGGGTGCAAGCTTAACAAGATTTATATCTCTTGCCTCTGAACAACTTGGAAAAGATTTTCTTTCTGTTGGAAGAGTGCAATCTCCTACATTAGCTCTCATTGTGGAAAGAGAGAAGGAAATACAGAATTTTGTTCCCAAGCCATTTTGGAAAATTAAAGTTATTTTCGCCAAAAACAATGAAAAATTTGAGGCAGAATATCCAGAAAAAATATGGGATGAAAAGAAAGCAAATGAGATATATGATACTGTTAAAAAAGAAAGCTTTGGTATAGTTGAAAAATTTGAAAAGAAAATTGAAGAAAGTTATCCTCCTCCACCATTTGATACCACCTCATTTTTAAAGGAAGCTTCTTCATTGGGAGTTTCTGCACCCCAAGCAATGAAAATTGCTGAAGAGCTTTATATGAATGGATTGATTTCATATCCAAGAACAGATAATACCGTGTATCCTCCTTTGCCCTTCAAAACCATTTTAAATAAGCTTGCAAAAGTTTTTCCAAGGGAAGTAGAAGAAGTTTTTAAAATGTTAAGAAAGAAGCCGGTAGCGGGGAAAAAGTATAGCAAAGACCATCCTCCAATACATCCGGTAGATGCAGGAAAATTAGATGGATTGCATGCAAAAATTTACGAGCTAATAGCAAGGCGTTTTATGGCAACATTGAGCAAAAATGCCATTCTGGAAAAGAAAAAAGCGATTATTAGATTAGCTAACATAAACTTTGAAGCAAAAGGACAGATTATTAAAGAAAAGAACTGGATGAAAGTTTATCCTGTAAGATTTGACGAAAAATATATTCCAGATTTGGAGAAAGGAGAGAAAGTTAGAGTAATTGAAATTAAAAAAATAAGGGATGAAACTAAGCCCCCTAAGCGATATACTCAGGGAAGTTTAATTGTAGAAATGGAGAAGCTTGGGCTGGGAACCAAAGCAACACGCCACGAAATAATAGGAAAACTGTATCAGAGAAATTATATTAGGGGGAAGCAAATAAAGCCAACACCCTCTGCCTTTGCTGTTGTTGATGCATTGAAGAAAGGAGCTGAGATTATAACAAAGCCAGATATGACAGCTGAGTTAGAAAAAGAAATGGATGAGATAGCAGAAGGCAAGAAAAATTTTGAGGAAGTTGTTGAAGAGTCCAAGGAAATATTGAAGAAAGCATTTGAAATTCTCGAGGCAAATGAAGAAAAAATTGGAGATGAAATAAAGAAGGCAATGACTAAGCAAAATTTCTTTGGAAAATGTAATAAGTGTGGAGGAGAGCTTACATTGCTGAAATCGTCAAAGGGCAAGCGTTTCATTGGATGCTCAAATTTTCCGAAATGCAGTAATAGCTATCCATTGCCCCAAAAAGGAAGCGTTTATTTTAGCAATGAATACTGCAAAAAATGTGGGGCGCCAATGATTACAATTATATATAAAGGAAAGAAATGGAAAAAATGCGCAAATATAAATTGCAATTAACCAGCTTTTCTCTGGCTTGATTTTGGTCTAAGCCTTTTTGAACCGCATCTTCTGCATTTCTCTGCTCCAATAGGATTGCGAGCATTGCAATTCATACAGATAAGCTTTCTGAGCAATCTTGCCTCCGCTTCTGGAAATCTTGCCATGATGGTAAATCACATTGTTATATAAATATTTGCCAGAAAATTGCATTGGGACTGTCAAGAAATTCTCACCTCCAGATTGTAAATGACTACAAATGCAGTA
>CAZBXJ010000155.1:0-2977 GCA_964495775.1 uncultured Thermoplasmatales archaeon
AGAAATACCTAAAAAAGCAGAAAAATTTTATGCTAAACTATGTAATGAAGAAAAGACAATCTTTTTATCGATGTTATATATAGCTCCTGTTTTAACAACACCCTCCTGCTTAAAAGTTTTTGAAGAATATGAAATAATGCCAATAATGGCAAAAAGCGAGCTTGATATAAGAGAAGGACTTCGCCATTTAAGAATAGCCGAATATTCAATGCTTGATTATAGGTTAAACAATGGAAAAGAAATGGAAAAATATATTTCTAAGGATTTGCAACGTTTTTGGAGGATAAAAGGTGATAAAATAAAAGTTGGAAGCTATTGTAGTATAGCCATTCCAAAAAGATTGAATGATATTGCTAGAGGATATGCAATTGTAATAGGAGTAAAAGTTGAATGAAAAAATATATGCAGTTTGTGCAATAAATAATAATTTCTAGAAATATTTTTAAATTCGCTATCCTATCCCCTCACATTTTTTATACTAAATTTATTTAATTTTTGTGGATTTGTTTAAATTAGCAAAATATCCTTTTATAGCAGAGGCAAAAGAATGGGTTAAAAACGAAAAGGTGAGTATTGATGAAATTTTATTTGATGAAATTTATGAGAGAGCAAGGGTTAGAGGAATAGAAAGAGTTAGACAAGCTTTTGAAAGAGGATTCATAAGCAATGTTGCTTTGTTAAATGAAATTGATTGCATGATGGAAATTTTTTCCTATCCTATAGCGAGAATGATTGTTGTGGCAATAGACAACGATTATTTATTGCGTAGATATGCGCTGGCGGAAGCGAAAAAAGCTTATGAGGGGCTAAAAGAAGAAGAATTTGAATTTATACAAATGATTGCCAAGGAATTTGATATTGAGCTTGATGGAAATAAAATCCATTTTGTTGATTATTTGAAATATGCTCCTACATGGGATATTAAATGGAAGCTGGTTAATAAGAAATTAAAAGCAGGATATGTTTTTATAAGAAAGAATGAAGTTGCAAGAATACTGCAGGAAGCAATAAGAAAGAAGATATATAATGAGCTTGCGAATCTTTTTGCTCCTCCGGAAGTTAAAAAGGCTTTTAAGGACGAAATAATGGAAATAAGAAATAAATTGATTTTAAAGCAGAAAAAGGAAGAGATTAGAAAAGGAGAAATAAAATTTGAAGATTTTCCGCCCTGCATGCAAAGTTTAATTTCCGCCATTAAGTCAGGCATAAATGTTCCTCATGTTGGCAGATTCACAATAGTTACTTTTTTAAATGCTATAGGGCAAAGTGTAGATGAGATTTTGAAATTATTCTCTTCTTCCCCTGACTTTAATGAAGAGAAAACCCGCTACCAGATAGAGCATATTACAGGGAGAATATCCGGAACAATTTATGCAACTCCAAAATGTGATACAATAAGAACATGGGGGCTGTGTAATGCAACTGAAGAATGCAGAGGAATAAGACATCCTCTCATATTTTATAAAAGAAAAAGGAGGAGAAAATGAATTTTCTAAGAAAAAAATTTCTTGAATATTATCTCAACCCAAAAATTGATTTTCCAGTTAGATTTGATAGGAGAGAATATGCTTTTATTTTGTTTGGCGAAGACACAATGCACCGCCACATTTCTTTCAAATCAAAAGAAGATTTACTTTTATATTTAAAAACAAATGTACCAGCCCATGCCTATTATTCTTCTGCCTACTATCGCAATCCATCTGCAGAAACAATGCAGGAAAAGCAATGGATGGGGGCGGATTTAATTTTTGATTTGGATGCGGACCATTTACCCAATGCAAACAGTATGTCATATGAAGAAGCATTGAAAGCTGTGAAGGAAGAGTTAGAAAAACTTATAGATTTTTTAATAGAGGATTTTGGGTTTGGAGAGGATGAATTAGAAATTTATTTTAGTGGAGGAAGAGGATATCATTGCCATATTCATAACAAAAAAGTCCTTGATTTAGGAAGCCAGGAAAGGAGGGAGATAGTTGATTATTTGACAGGAAGGGGATTGGATTTTAGAGAAATTATAAAGGAAAAGAGAATAGGTGGAGAAATTACAATAGAAATTGATATGGATGGAGGATGGGAAAAAAGGATAGGAGATGCAATAATTCAATTTTTTGAAAATATAAGAAAGATGGAAAAGGAGGAGGCAATAAAAAAATTGATGGAAATAGAAGGAGTGGGAAATAAGACTGCTGAAGACGTGTATAATTCTTTGACGGCAGAAAGAATGCGCAGAATAAAAGCTGGTTTGCTTGACCAGGCAACTGCAATTAAAAAAATTTTGAAACCTCTGGTAAAAAAAGTGGCCGTAAGTTTGTATAGCCAGACAGATGAGCCGGTAACTGCAGATATAAAAAGGCTAATAAGATTACCAGGCTCTTTGCATGGAAAGACGGGATTAAGAGTTACAAAGGTAGATGTAGATAAAATAGAAGAATTTGAGCCATTGAGAGATGCTGTTGTTTTCAAGGATAATAAAGTTAAGATAAAGGTGGAAAAGCCATTTAAGATAAAAATGATGGATGAAAGCTTTGATTTAAAGAAAGGAATTGTTAAAGTGCCGGAATACTTAGCTGTTTTTGCTATTGCAAGAAAATTTGCTACTATATGATATTCTGATAGATAAAAGCATATATGATTATTTTATTTAAATTTATGAGGAAGTTTATCTCCATTTTTATAGCTTTCTTCCTAATTACCATTACATTTCCAGATATTGAAAGCAAAAAGGAAGCAAATTATTATGCAATAATTGTTGCAATATATGATTATAATGGAACAAAAGCTGATTTAGATATACCAAAAGAAGTAGCTTTGAATTTGTATAATAATTTAATAAAATGGAGAAATTGGAAAGAAGAAAATGTAATTTTGCTTATAAATGAAAATGCTACACATGATGCCATTATAAATGCTTTAGATATAATAGCTAAAAAAGTTGATAAGGATGACATCTTCTTTTTTGTATATAATGGGCACGGTG
>CAZBXJ010000156.1:0-2944 GCA_964495775.1 uncultured Thermoplasmatales archaeon
AAAGGATATATTGATTCTTTTGACTTTCCAATTTCTACAGGCAAGGAAGGAAATGTTTTCAGGGCAAGGTGTGAAGATAGGCTAATTGCTGTAAAAATTTATAGGATTAATACAGCCACTTTCAGGAGCATTTCAAAATATTTAATGTATGAACCACCTCAAAAAGTTAAAAGAGATAGGAGGAGTATAATATTTGCATGGGCTTTGAAGGAATTCAACAATCTTAAGAGGCTTTATAAAGCAGGCGTAAGGGTGCCGGAGCCAATTGCAAGAGAAGGAAATGTAATTGTTATGGAATATATTGGGACTGAGGAGCAACCAGCTCCTTTATTAAAAGATGCTGAGGTTAATAACTATGAAAAAATATATGAGAAATTGAGAGAATATCTTCGCATTATGTATCAAAAGGCTGGGCTCGTGCATGCAGATTTCTCAGAATATAATGTTCTTGTGCATGAAAATGAACCTGTTATAATAGATGTTGGGCAAACTGTCAGCAGGGAAAATCCATTAGCAATGGAATTTCTTTACAGAGATGTAAGAAATATTGCCAATTTCTTTAAAAAGTATATAAATGTAGATGAGCAAGAACTCCTAAATTATATTTTGGAGGGTTAAAATGAGATATATCAAGATACCAAAAGAGAGAGTAGCTGTTTTAATTGGGAAAAATGGAGAGGTAAAAGAAAAAATAGAGAAATATGGAGTAAAACTTGAAATTGATTCTGCAACAGGAGATGTAAAGATATCTGGAGATGATTCATTTAAAGAATATATTGCGGAGAATGTTGTAAGGGCTATAGGAAGAGGATTTTCTCCAGATAAAGCCTTGCTTTTATTCAAGGAAGATTATTATTTTGAGCTTTTGGATATGCGCGACTGGGTTGGTAAGAAGCCGGGACAAGTTAAAAGAATTGCTGGGAGAATAATTGGCAAGAATGGAAAGGCAAGAAAAATAATTGAAGAGCTAACAGGAGCATATATATCTGTATATGGACACACTGTTGGGATAATAGGAAGGATAGATGAAGTGCAGATGGCTAGGCAAGCTATAGAAATGCTCTTAGAAGGAGCGAATCATAGCACAGTATATAGATTTCTGGAAAAGGAGAGGAGAATGAAAAAATTGCAAGAATTTGGATTTTTTGAGCGAAAAATTTAAAAAGAAGGTATATTTACAAAAATTCGGGGGTTATTTACAGAGAAAAATTTTGGATTAGCCAGTAATGCCTCTCCCCCTCCCAAGAGGTGATGACAATGAAGGTATTAGGTAGACATATAATAGCTGAGTTGTATGGCGTTTCCAAAGAATTAATTGCAAGGGAGGAGCAGGTGAGGGAAATAATGGAAAAAGTGATTGAAGAGTCTGGAATAGAAGCTGTTGGCTCACTATACAAACAATTTAACCCCCATGGTGTTACCGGTATAGTTTTAATTTCAGAGTCACATATTTCAATTCATACTTGGCCAGAATATGAGCTTGTTAATTTAGATATATTTACTTGTGGAGATCCAAAACAAGCTGATAAGGCTTTTGAAGCTTTCCTGAAATACTTTAAACCAAAGTCATACAGACATTATGTGCTGGATAGGGGATAGGGGGTAGAGTGGATAGAATAAAGAAACAGATACTCTCTATCCTCTCTTCTGGCAATACTTCTATTTGGCGAATAATAGATTTTCAGGATGCATCTCTCCCCGAATTTTTTGAAAAAATAAGGGATTTGGAGAGAGATGGCATAATTAAAATTTCAGATGGAATTGTTAAATTAACAGATAAAGGAAAAAAGCTGGCAAAGAAATTTGTTTTTAATGACTATAAATGCAAGCTTTGCAGTGGGACTGGATATAAAATGGCATATAGTGTTAAGAAAAAATATGAAAGCATAGCAAAAAATAGACCAAAGCCAATAGAAAAATATGACCAGGGCTATGTTGGAATAAATGCTATTCTCCGCAAATTAGCTTTTATGATGGAAAGAGGAGATGTATATGGGAAAATATTTGTCGCTGGAGATGATGATTTATTCAGTATTGCTTTAGCTTTGACGGGATTGCCGGAGAAGGTGGTGGCTGTTGATATAGATGAAAGGCTGATAGATTTTATAAATGATGTAGCCAAGAAATACAAGCTGAATGTTGAAGCATATATTCAGGATTTTCAATATGAAATAAAAGATTTTCAGGGAAAATTTGATGTTTTTGTAACTGATCCAGTTGAAACTCTGCCAGGAATAAAATTATTTTTATCTAGGGCAGTAGCTTCATTAAAAGGAAAAGGATGCTCTGGCTACTTTGGCTTAACGACTTTAGAAGCTTCCCGTAAGAAATGGTTTGAAATACAGAAAATGATACATGATATGGGGTTTGTTATAACAGATATAAGGAGACAATTTCAGGTATATCCTGATGATGGAAGCAATTTCTTCCAGTTTCAAGAAAAGTTGCCAATAGTTAAAAAGCTCAAAATAAAAAGTGATTACAACTGGTATAAATCAGCTCTGTATAGGATTGAGGCAATAAAGAAACCAATGCCATTAATAAAAGGAAATGTGAAGCTTGGAAAAGCAATTTATAAAGACAATGAAAGCTGGGCAACTCCCGTATAATTTATTTTTTATAATATATTTTGTAAAAGCTTATCAAATGATGGCAATTCCACTGCCGAATGATGTCCAAGCCAGGCTTATTTCTCCTGAAAAAATGTTTACTAAAGCACCAATAATTACAGGCTTTTCCAAAATTATCTGTTAAAAAGTAATAGGAACGTTTGTCAAGGGATAAGAAAATAGATGAAATTTTTAAGCGGGGTTTCACTTAACGTTTTGAGCACATCTGATATCACCCTGTTATCGGATGTTCCGAACTCGATTTTAGAATTTACGACCGCAGCATTTCTTATACTTCTTACCGCTACCGCAGGGGCAAGGATCATTTCTTCCTA
>CAZBXJ010000157.1:0-2936 GCA_964495775.1 uncultured Thermoplasmatales archaeon
TCCAGATTTCTGCAAATAATTTAATTCTGCTTCCAGCAATTCTTTATGCATCTCTTCCTCCTTTGCAATTCTTTGAAATAATTCTCTTATTCTTTCATCTTTTGCTTTCTTTGCAGATTCTTCAAAAAATTTTCTTGCTCTTTCCTCAAATTCAATTGCATGCCTTAATGCATCATACTCCCCAGATTTTGATGAAAAATCAATTTTTTCAAATATGTCTAAATGCTTTCCTTGGCCTTCCTCAATCTTACCAAAAATTTCCTCTGCTATTTCTTTAAATTTAGCAAGATGCTCAATTTCATCCTTAGAAAGTTTTTCAAACATTTTCTTTCCATATTCGTTTGGACACAATTCAGCTGCTTTTTTATAATAAGCATAACCATCTTTTTCAAGCTGTAAAGCCATTTTTATTTCCTTCATTTTATTCCTCCTTTATTTTTTCCAGTATTATGGCTGGGCAGATTCTTTTAACTCCTTCTATTTTTGCAATTTTATTTGCCAAAATGTTGGAAAGCTCCTTTCCATCTTTCGCCCATATTTCTGCCATTATCATGTGATCTCCTGTAGTAAGATAAACATTTTTAGCTTCCTTTAACTTTGAAATTTCATTTGCTATTTCCAGCAATTTAGTTGGCTCAGCATCTAATCCAAGTAATGTTATGCTATTATATCCTATCTTTCTCGGATCTATAACTGCAACATATCTTTTAATTATTCCTTTCTTTTCCAATGCTTCTATTCTTTTTCTTACTGCTCCCTCACTTAGTCCAACTTCTTTTGCAATTTGAGTATATGGTGTTCTGGCATTCTTTTGCAATATTTCAAGTATTTTTTTATCGATTTCGTCTAACATTTTATCATTTATCGTAATAAAAAGTAATATAATCGCAGTATATATAATTTTGTACTTTGATGGCATCATTCTATAATTGAAATTTAGACTATTTTTGATTGATTTGAAATCAATTTTATTCACTACAATCGTAAAAATTTTTCAAAAATTCGAACAAAAAATTTAAATATTCGTATTGAATTATAAATTGGTGATAAAATGGTGGTAATAGGAGAAAAATTTCCAGAAGTGGAGGTAAATACAACGCATGGAAAAATGAAATTGCCTGACGATTTTAAAGGTAAGTGGTTTGTTTTGTTTAGCCATCCTGCTGATTTTACGCCAGTTTGCACAACAGAATTTTACGCATTTCAGCAGAGATATGAGAAATTCAGAGAGCTTGGAGCAGAATTGATAGGGTTAAGTGTTGATCAGGTATTCAGCCATCTGAAATGGATTGAATGGATTAAAGAAAAACTTGGCGTTGAAATAGAATTTCCTGTGATAGCCGACGATAGAGGAATTTTGGCGGAAAAGCTTGGTATGATACCTTCTGGAGCCACAACAACAGCAAGAGCTGTTTTTATTGTAGATCCAAATGCAACAATAAGGGCAATAATTTACTATCCAGCAGAGGTTGGAAGAGATGTTGATGAAATTTTGAGGGCATTGAAAGCTCTGCAGATAAGCGATAAGCATGGAGTCGCTTTGCCACATAAATGGCCAGAGAATGAGCTTATTGGAAGCAACGTTATTGTTCCGCCTGCTGGGACAAAGGATGCGATAAAGGAAAGAGAGATGGCAAAGGAAAAAGGAGAGATAGAATGTTACGACTGGTGGTTCTGTCATAAAAAACTGGAGGGTTAAAATGTTGAGCGAAAGAATGCTAAATGCACTTAACAGGCAGGTGAATGCTGAGCTTTATTCTGCCTATCTCTATCTTTCAATGGCTGCATACTTTGAATCCATAAATCTGAAGGGCTTTGCAAACTGGATGAAAGTTCAGGCTCAGGAAGAGCTTTCACATGCAATGAAATTCTTTGATTATATAAATGAAAGAGGGGGAAGAGTGAAGCTGGAAGCAATAGAAAAACCACCAAATGAATGGGACTCTCCTCTCCATGCCTTTGAAGCAACATATGAGCATGAGCAGAAGGTTACCAAAATGATAAATGATTTAGTAAATATGGCAATGGAAGAAAAAGACCATGCAACATACAACATGCTACAGTGGTTTGTTGCAGAGCAGGTGGAGGAGGAAGCGAGTGCAGATGAAATAAGGCAACAACTCCGTTTAATAGGCGAGGATGGAAGGGGCATTTTGATGCTGGATAGGGAGCTGGGAAAAAGAGTGTTTGTTCCTTCTCAAAAGGAAGAGTCATGAGGTGATAAATTGTTGTCTAAAATACCGATAAATTTGGAAAAGGTAAAGGAAGAGGATTTAGATAAGGGAATATTAAGACTTGCGATAATAGCGGAGTTGGATGCAATAAATCTCTATGAGCAAATGGCAAACTTAACAAAAAATGATAAAATAAAGGAAATTTTGTTGGATGTTGCTAAAGAAGAAAAGACGCATGTTGGTGAATTTTTGGCTTTATTGCTTCAGCATGATGAAGAGCAAATTAAAGAGTTGGAGAAAGGAAAGGAGGAAGTAGAGGAAATTTTGAGAGGTGATTAAATGGCGGAGAGATATGAAATATATAAATGTGAGATATGCGGAAATGTTGTTGAGGTTTTGCATGGTGGAAAAGGACAGCTTTATTGCTGTGGACAGCCAATGAAGTTAATGGAAGTGAAGAAGGAAGAGCAGGGATATGAGAAACATTTGCCAGTGATTGAGCAGAAAAATGGCAGCGTGATTGTTAAAGTTGGAAGCGTGCCACATCCAATGGAAGAAGAGCATTATATAGAAATGATTGAAGTAATAACTGAGGATGGCAAGGTGTTAAGGAAATATCTCAAGCCAGGAGATGAGCCTGTAGCTGAATTTAATGTTGAAAAAATAAAAATGGCAAGAGAATACTGCACCATACATGGTTTATGGGCAAAGGAGATATAATGAAGATAGGAGAGGAAATTCCGGATATAGAGGCGGAGGCAT
>CAZBXJ010000158.1:0-2936 GCA_964495775.1 uncultured Thermoplasmatales archaeon
CCATCCTCATGGTTCGGAGGAGTTGGCTGCCCCAGGCCATTTTTTATATTTCCACTATATTTCCACAAAAGAAAAAATTTTTGGCAATCGATGGTTCAAAAAACAGAATAAATAAGAAATTGTCATGGCAATTATGTGCTTCATTCTTGTGAATAATAACCTTCTTGTTTCTAATAAATATTCCTTCTATTACCCTCCTGAATTTCTGTAAAGTTTATCATCATTTCTCTCCCTCCTGCTTTTTTCTAAATGCTTCTATCCTCTTTGCTTTTGCCAACAAAATAGTAAAGATTTTTTATGTTGCCTAATTTATATCTGGCATTAAACTTTTTCCAGCCCTTCATTCCTATTCTCTGGTCCTACGGGATGGAACATAAATTTCACAAATTTTTGACAGCTTCGGCAACTATCGTAATTTTAATAAGCGAGGAAGCATTTTTCCCTGTGAATAAAAAAGCTTTGATTATTATTGCTTTATTGCTATTGCCTGCTTTATCAGGTTGTGTTGGTCCTCAGGAAATCTATAGGAAGATGGTAGAATTTTTTACACGCCCTCCTGAATATGAATGGATAAAAATAATAACAGTCGAAGAAGAATTTGGATGGATGGACATTGTAAATGAAGATTTTGCGAAAGTATCAGAATACCCTTTTGTGATAAAAAATGAAACTAAATATTTAAGGATATACATGGAAGTTAATTTTTCAAATCCAATTAGCCCAAGAATAGAAAGCTTGAATCAGGGCCATTTAAACATTACAATTCTTTCTCCATCAGAAAATTATACTAAAACATATTGCACAACATTAAAATCTAATGAATATGTTGATTATTTTTATTTTGCAGATCCTGAGCCTGGGGGATGGAAAATAATTGTAAAAGTTGTGGGATATGGAAAATATAAGTTGGTTGCAAAGGTTTATCAGCCAACTTAATATATATTTGCTTAATTTTATTTGAGCCGCCGTAGCTTAGCGGTAGAGCGTCTGATTCGTAATCAGAAGGTCGCGGGTTCGAATCCCGCCGGCGGCTCTTTCATAGGAATCATGTATATGAGTTGATGTGATGCATGCAAAAGGACATGCTGGATTAACTTTGTTAATTTTTTCTTTTCTAATGATGCCTTTTGGATCAAATGAAGTAGCTATTGTAGTAATATTATCGACTACCCGCTTTCTCTTCTATTCCTGATATTTTGGGTTGTGAGTGGAGCACTTTAAGACAAGGAAAAGAAAAGATTATTCAGATGCATATGGAGAATGAAATATTAGAAATTCCAAGTGTTGTAGAAGCGATAACAGAAGACGGGCCCGGTGGGATTTGAACCCACGATCTGCAGCTCCGAAGGCTGCCGCCTTATCCGCTAGGCTACGGGCCCTATTACCAACATATTCCATCGTATTTAATTCCTTCTTTGGTTTTTAAAATTCTTCTCCCTTCTATAACCAATTTATTTCTCATTTTGCTAAAATCTATTTCTTCGAATTCCTTCCATTCCGTCAAAATAAGGCATGCATCAGCATTTTCCAAAGCTTCTTCCTTGCTTTTGCAGTAGATTATGTTAGGGAAGATTTTTTTCATGTTTTCCATTGCCATTGGATCATAAGCTTTTATTATTGCTTTTTTCCTAATCAACTCTCTTATTATTGGAATGCTCCTTGCCTCTCTCACATCATCTGTATTTGGCTTAAAAGCTAAGCCTAAAATTGCTATCGTCTTGCCCTCTACACTCATATATTTTTCCAGAAGTTTGACGAGCCTTAACGGTTGCTCTTCATTTATATCCAAAACAGCTTTTATCAGCTTCATATCATATCCGAGTTCCTTAGCTCCAGCATATAAAGCCTTTAAATCCTTAGGGAAGCAGGAGCCTCCAAAGCCAATGCCAGCATTTAAAAAATGAGGAGATATTCTATGGTCTTTGGCAACACCTTCCATAACTTTATATACATCTATGCCCAAAATTTTGCACAAGTTTCCAATTTCATTTGCAAATGATATCTTTGTTGCTAAAAAGGAATTGCTTGCATATTTCACCATTTCTGCCTCAGTAGGAGTCATTACAAGTAAAGGAGCTTTTATAGGCTTGTACAATTCTTTCAAAATTTCTTCTGCTTTGCTATCTAACACACCAATAACAATTCTATCTGGGTTCATGAAATCATAAATAGCTTGTCCTTCCCGTAGAAACTCAGGATTCATTGCTATGCTGAATTTCTTTCCATATTTTTTAACTAAAGGAAGCAAAATTTTTTCTGTTGTTCCAGGAAAAACAGTACTTTTTATAACTATTAAACCATCATCCTGCATTTTTCTGGCAACATTTTCAACAGCATTTATAACATATTTTAAATCTATTTTTCCATCTGGCAATGAAGGAGTGCCAACGCAAATGAAAATAATTTTTTCATCAAATTCATATTCATGCGTTGCTTTTATTCTATCAATATTTCTTTTAAGCATTTCTTCTAATCCTTCCTCATATATAGGAGGAACTCCCTTCCTTATTTTCTCTATTTTCTCCTTATCAATGTCAATAATTCTAACTTTATTTCCCATATCTGCAAAACATACTGCTGTTGTTAAGCCTACATAACCAGCCCCTATTACACAAATTTCCATGGGAAAATATGCATATTGCATTAAAATATTTAATGAGAAAATTTTTTCATCCAAATAAAAAATTTAAGAAGCCAAGCCACCAGAGAATCCATATGGTTGTTGTTATTGCTGAGCCTGTAAATACAATCATAACAGTTTTTTTAGCCCTTACACCCAGCAATCTCGCCAGAATTGTTGTGCTTATCCCTCCTGTGCCCTGAAAAGGAATAATCATAAAAAGGAGTAAGCTGAGCGTAAGCAATTTCTTTTTCCTGTATTTTTCTGCTTTATTTTGCAATGCTTTATACCCCCTATCTAACAAAGGAATATGAGC
>CAZBXJ010000159.1:0-2927 GCA_964495775.1 uncultured Thermoplasmatales archaeon
TAATCTTCCCATACCATCTTTTTATAAACCATGGCGATAAAATGCGCATATATCCTGCTCCAACAGCTAATTCAACGCCATAGCTTTGCAAAATTTCATCCAATTTTTCCTCATGTTTTCTTTTATCTTTTGCTTCAACATAAAAGGCATCTATACCGTGTTTTTTTGCTCTTTCTAAAGCAAATGCTTTCTCATTATCGCTTAAAACAACCACAACCTTTGCATTTATTAACTTTTTTTCACAGGCATCAATTATTGCCTGCAAGTTTGTTCCTCTACCAGAAGCTAAAACACCTACTTTAAGCATAATATGAAATGAAAAGGGAATTATAAGATTTACAATCCAATCTTGAATTGCCTGAGCAATTTCTTTTGCAATTTTTTATTTGATAGACTCTTCATCATCTTCTTTGACATGTTGTAATGCTTCAAAAGTTCCTTAACATCTTTTGGTTCGACTCCCGCACCTCTTGCGATTCTTTTTATGCGCGAAGACTTTATTATATTTGGATTTTCAAGCTCTTTTTTTGTCATCGAATCCATGATTACCTTGAATTTCTTCAATTTCTTCTGCGTTTCATAAATTTCCTCCTCATTTAATTTTCCTCCAAATGGGAGCAAGTCAACAAGCTTTTGAAATGGGCCCATTTTAGTGAGCATTTCCATTTGCTCATACATGTCAATGAGTGTAAATTTTCCGGAGAGCATTTTCTTTGCTTTCTCTTCTATTTCCCTCTCCTTTCCTTTAGCTACCTCCTCTACTTTCTCAATCAATGTTTCCAAGTCACCCATTCCTAATAAGCGGGATAGAAAGCGAGTTGCATCAAATTTTTCCAAGTCATCAAGATGCTCTCCAGTTCCAATATACAAGATAGGAGCACCGGTTTCTGCTACTGCAGATAAAGCTCCTCCTCCTTTGGCTGTGCCGTCCATTTTTGTCAGGATTACTCCTGTTATTCCTATTGCTTCATTGAAAGCTTTTGCCTGTTTTCCTGCCTGCTGTCCTATGGAAGCATCGATAACAAGTATTTTCTCATCTGGTTGAACAACTTTAGCAATCTTTTTCATCTCATCAATAAGCTCCTTTTCCAAGGCATGTCTTCCTGCAGTATCTATTATAATTACATCATATTTTGAAAATTTGTTTAATGCTTCCTTAACAACCTCTATAGCATCATTTCCTCCACCATAAACAGGAACATTCATTTTCTGCCCAATCTGTTTTAATTGCTCATATGCAGCAGGTCTGTGAACATCGCCAGCCACCAACGCAACGCTCATTCCCTTCTTTTGGAAATATTTTGCAAGTTTTCCGCAAGTAGTAGTTTTTCCCTGCCCGTATAACCCAACCATCATTATTCTTTGCTTTTTTATAGGAAGTTCCCTTCCTTTGCCTAAAATGGATGAAAGTTCATCATACATTATGCGAAGGACATGCTCCCTATTGCTCATTCCAGGCAATGGTTTTTCCTCCAAGGCTCTTTTTTCAATTTTTCTGGAGACTTCTAAAACAAGTTTAACATTCACATCTCCCTGAATTAGAGCCCTCTGAATATCTCTTACAACTTCTTTAACTAAATCTTTATCGACATAAGGGGCATTTGCTATTTTGCGAAAAGCGCTTCTTAATGCTTCTCCAAAACTCTTCAGCATTGCAAATTAACATAGAAGCCATATAATAATTTTGTCTTTTGATGGGGCTACAATGAATGTTGTCATAGCAAGCTCCAGCTGATAAAGCTTTAATAACTATTTCTTTGGATAGCAAAAATTATTGAACTCATTTATAGCAATTTCCAGTGACATTTTTCAGGTTTCATTTAATTTAGCATGTATCTCCCTAAATTTTAAAAAGGAACCTGCTTTTAGCTTCGATGCTTGACAAGACAACAAAATACAAATTCAAAAAGAAGCTGGAAGAGCTTAAAAGCATTAGAGGACAGCATACTGAGCTCATTTCATTGTACATACCCCCCAATAGGCGCATAAGTGATGTAATGAATCATTTGAGAGATGAATATGCTCAATCATCCAATATAAAATCAAAACAGACAAGAAAAAATGTTTTGTCTGCCATTGAATCAATAATGGCAAGGCTCCGCTATTTCAAGGAGCCTCCTCCAAATGGAATGGTATTTTTTGTTGGAATGGTTGGAGAACCACCCAAACTTGTAGCTGAGATAGTTGAGCCACCTATGCCAATAAATATTTATCTTTACAGATGTGATTCCCAATTTTACACTGAGCCACTGGAAAAAATGCTTGAAGAAAAGGACATTTACGGGCTTCTACTTATAGACAGGAGAGAATGCACAATAGGATTTCTTATCGGAAGCAGGATAGAGCTTGCAGCATATTTAACATCAAGAGTGCCTGGAAAGCATAAGAAAGGTGGGCAGAGTCAGAGGAGATTTGAAAGGCTTACTGAAATCGCAGCCCACGAATGGTTTTCTAAAGCAGGGGAAAAAGCAAATCAATTGTTTTTGGAAAAAGGAGATAGTTTGAAAGGAGTTTTAGTTGGGGGGCCAGGGCCAACAAAAAGAGAATTTGTAAATGGAAATTATTTGGATTATAGAATAAAGAAAAAGATTGTTGGACTTTATGATACTGGCTATACAGATGAATATGGACTGAGGGAGTTAGTGAATGCTGCAGCAAATGATTTGGAAGAGCTTGATGTTATAAAAGAGCAAAAGTTGATGAAGAGATTTTTAAATGAAATAAGGAAAGATAGCGGGCTTGCAATATATGGAGAAGAAGAGGTTAGAAAAGCTTTAGAGATGGGGGCACTGGAAGTTGTAATGATTTCTGATGCCTTGCAAAAATATAAGATAAAAGCAATTTGCAAAAATTGTGGATATGAGATAAATGATGTTGTTGAAAAGTTAGATATAAAATGTCCAAAATGTCAGCTTCCAATGGAAATT
>CAZBXJ010000160.1:0-2922 GCA_964495775.1 uncultured Thermoplasmatales archaeon
ATGACTCCAATAAATTTAAAAGCAAGTAAACAATTTAAACCAATGAAAAACAAAAATAGGATAATATTATTTCTAATGATTTTCATGATTATTCTTTCGATTTTACAATTTTCCGAGGCTGGAGTTGACAGGACCCCTCCAACAACTGTTTTGGAAGTAGAAGGACCCTCTTATCTTAAAGATGGCATAATTTGGATTGGTGGCAATTCTATCATATGGCTTAATTCGACAGATGATGAATCTGGCGTTAGATTTTTAAGATATGAAATTTGGTATGACAGTAACAGGGATGGCATAATAGATACAAAAATAGAGGAAAAACAGATAGAAGATAATAAAGTAGGAGATTTAAATCCAAATTTTGGTGAGATATCGGTAAAAATTATTCTAAATGAAGAATGCTTCCACGAAATAAAATACTATGCATATGATTATATGCTAAATAAAGAGAACTACGGCTTAGAACTGCGTGAAGAATGGAATTATCCTTTCCAAGCTGGGGTAAATCATGAAATTAACAACATGATTTTTGGCTCATCACCAGCCATTGGAAATATTACCGAGGGGAGAGAGCATGAAATTGCTACAGGGAGTGATGAATGTCAGAATTATTATCCAGAGTTGGGCAAAGAGGCAAGAGGAATATGGAGATGTTTTTTTGCAAATGGAAGCATATGTTGGGCAACAGATACAAAGACTGATGAGGCAAGGAGTTCGCCAGCAATAGGAGATTTAAATGGGGATGGAATAAACGAAGTAATAGGAGGAACAACAAGCGGATGGTTTTTAGAAGTTATGTCAGACAATGGAAGTTTCATATGGACTTTCCCAAAAATTCCTGATGGTCCTGTTGCTGGTGGAAAATTTGTATGGCATTCCTCGCCTGCTATAGTGGATATAAATGAAAGTGTTGATGGCTTAGAAATTGTGATAGGAAATAATCCATATGGCAATATATGGTGTTTTGATGGTGATAATAGTGATGGAATAGATGATGGTTTTACTTTGCCACGCGATGCAAATGGACGCTCTCCATATTTTCCAGATTATTTTTATGATTTGGGAGAAGAAGGCACAGATTGGGATGTTTTGTGGGTTTATAATACATCTGGAAGCATAATAGCAACTCCCGCCATAGGAGATGTGGATGGAGATGGATGGCTTGAAGTAGTAGTTGGCTCAAATGATTACAAAATCTATTGCTTAAATGGAAGCAATGGCCAGCTCAAATGGAGCTATACAACAGGAGCAGAAGTTTATTCCTCTCCCGCCATAGGAGATGTGGATGGAGATGGATGGCTTGAAGTAGTAGTTGGCTCAAATGATTACAAAATCTATTGCTTAAATGGAAGCAATGGCCAGCTCAAATGGAGCTATACAACAGGAGCAGAAGTTTATTCCTCTCCCGCTTTAGCATATTATTTGGCTGGAGACTATGCCATAGAATGGGGAATGTTTAGAGGAAATTGTTACAGAAATGGAAGTTATTCAAACAATGCTCCATATTTAGAAATTTATGTAGGTTCAATGGACGGTTATATGTATCTATTAGATGGATATGGAAATTTACTAAGTAGATTTTTAACAAATGGCCCCATAAGAACATCTCCCGCCATAGGAGATGTGGATGGAGATGGTTATCCAAATGTGGTTTTTTATGATTGGGGGCATGAATGGGGAAATAATGATACATTTTGGTGTTTGGAAGCAAGATATGTAAATGATAAATTCATCAAAGTTGATTTAACACCTCCAGTAACTATTAAAGAAGTTTTATCTGACGATACATATAACATAACCAATCTTACACCTATTTGGCTAAATGCTACAGATGATGGAAACTGTTCATCAGGAGTAAAATATTTGCATTATGAAATATGGCACGATAGTAATGAAAATGGCGTAGTGGATGAGCTGTTACTATCCAGAAATATATATGATAATTCTGCAGATGATTTAAATCCAGTAAAAGGAGAAATCTCAATACTGCTTAATCTATCCGCATCAGGCAAAAATGAAATTAGATGGTATTCTGTTGATAATGTTGGCAATGAGGAAGCAGAGCACAGGCAAGAGCACGATGTAATAGTTTATGCTCCCCAATTGTCCATAGAAAAATCAGATGAGAGAGATCCAGTTCATCCAGGAGATTGGCTCAACTATACAATTACAGTAACAAATACCGGAAATGGAAATGCAACAAATGTAATTATAGAAGAAACATATGATAGCAGAATAATATATCAGTATGCAAATCCTCCTCCAACAACAGGAAATAACATATGGCAATTCCCATTAATTCAGCCAGGAGAATCAGAAACAATTCACATACATACAAAGGTAAAGAAACCACTGGAAAATGTAATCCTGCATAATTATGTAAATGCAACATGTGATGAAGGAAAATATGATGAAACATGGCAAAACACAACAGTAATTTCAGCTCCAGAACTAATAATAACAAAAGAAGCAATAGATGTAAATGGCTATCCATTAGAACCAGGAGATAAAATACATTACATAATAAATATAACAAACATAGGAGACAAAAATCATAAAAACAATGCAGGAAATGAATTAGAAGATTTTATTCCAAAGCATACAACATATGAAGAAAATTCATTAAAGGCAAATAAAGGAATAGCTGACATCACAGGAAATAAAATCATATGGAATGGAGAAATAAATGTTAGCGAAACAATAACCATAGAATTCAATGTAACAGTTGCTCAACTAATAGATAACAATACATACATAAACAATACAGCAAAGCTGTTCTGGGATAGCAATGGAGACAATGTAAATGAAAATTATAGCTATGCAAATATAAGTTTGCAAGTTATTTGCTATCCATTGCTTCAAATAACAAAATCAGATGAGAGAGATCCAGTTCATCCAGGAGATTGGCTCAACTATACAATT
>CAZBXJ010000161.1:0-2922 GCA_964495775.1 uncultured Thermoplasmatales archaeon
TCTGACAACAATGTAATAGAGAATAACACATTTATTTACGGATGGACAGCATCTTGTTTTAAAAATTACTCAAATAATGTTGTCAAAAATAACTTGTTTATGCATGGCTACTATTATGGAGTATACACCGATAATGGAAAAAACGATCAGTTCATTAACAACATTGCAGAAAGGAATGGGCTGAATGGTTTCTCCCTTAATGAGATTGATTCTTCGATTGTCAACAATATTGCTACAAAAAATACACATGGAATGGGAATATGGTGTTGTAAAAAATGCGAGATTATATCCAATTTATTCTATTCAAATCACGAATATGGAATTCATATTGTTGAATCTATAAATGTTTCCTTATTGAACAACTCCATATACGGTCATCCTTATGGAGGTGTTCTTCTAATGGATTGCACAAATTGCACCATAGAAAGAAATGATGTGCATAATAACCATTGGGGAATCATGGTTGAGGGAACATACAGGATTCCATGGTGCGAAAATAAAAACAATATGATAAAAAGAAACAACATTTATTCAAACAGCATAGGAATTTATCTTGATAAAGGAAGGAACAATTATTTCATAGAAAATAATTTGATGGATAATGACATAAATGCATATTTTGAAGTGGTAATTTATTTAGAAGATCCAAATCCTATTCGCCCCTTATACAATTTATGGCTCCGCAACTATTGGGATGACTGGAAGCTTTCTTTACCAAAGCCAATTAAAGGAAGATTGTCTATTGCATATAAATTCAGGGACTTTAATATTCCATGGTTCTATTTTGATAAAAATCCTGCTTTGGAGCCGTGGGAAATATAATTATTCTTCTTTTATCAGCTTTAAAATTTCCTTGAATTCTTTGGCATCTGCAGATTCAAGAATTTCATATATTGCTGTTTCAGCAGTTGTTAGCTTTATGCCTTCATTTTCCAGCCTTTTCAATGCCACATCCATATCAATTTTTTTTCTTGCTCCGGTACAATCAACAGCAACATATACATTATAGCCATTATTTTTTAAATCTAAAGCAGTTTGTAAAACGCAAATATGAGTTTCTATGCCTATAAGCAAGCAATTTTTAACATTTAATTTTTCCAATTCTTCAACAAATTTTCTTTCTCTATAACAGCTGAACGTAACCTTCTCTATCACCTTTCCCTCATTTAACCCCTCAATTGTCTCGCCCAATTTCCTTTGCTCAGTCCTCAATATTGGCATTTTAAAAATTTTAAAAGCCCTAACAAGCTTCCTTGCATTCCTCAAAATTTTCTCATTGTTAAAAATATGAGGTATCATTCTTTGCTGAAAATCAATTATAATGAGGACTGTATCCCTAGAAATCATAATTCTGCTTCAAAGTCCTCAACACTGTATTTAAACTCCTCATCACTCTTTATTTCCTTTCTTTCCTTCAAAATTTCTCTTGCCAAAAGCCAGTAAGTTAATGCTAAGGCCTTCCTTCCCTTATTATTTACTGGTATAACCAAATCAACAAAACGGGTATCATTGTTAGTATCACACAAAGCAACTATTGGTATTCCAATTTTTATTGCCTCCGCCATCGCCTGCTTATCGCCAATTGGGTCATTTATGAGTAAAATATCAACTTCATGATAGTTTTCTGATAAAGGATTTGTCAGTGTTCCTGGTAAAAATCTTCCTGGCTGGGCTATAAAACCGCATGCTTCAGCAAGCTTTGTTATTGGTTTCCTTGCATAGTGGCGCACAGCAGCAACCATTACTTTATCAGGGTCATATCTTGCCAATAATTTTGCTGCAGCTCTTATCCTTTTATCTGTTGCTTCAATGTCTATTAAATAAAGACCATCATTTCTGACTCTTGCTATAAATGGTTTCATATATGCTGTTTTTTGTTGAGTACCTATTTCCGCCCCACATGATATATACATTTCCTCTGGAACTAGCAACTTTTTCTCGCCCATTCTGCCACCTATACAACTGGACCCTTTATAAGTTTTCCTCTCCTCCTAACTGTTATGGGTATCAATCCTTTTTCAAATTCCAGCATTGCAAGCTGTACAGGGTCAACTATTCCTTCTGGAGGCTTTATAAGTAATGGCGCACCCATCGCAATCTGTAATGCCCTTGCCCCTATGATCCGAGCTTTTTCAAACCTTGTATATTTCAAATTATCCCCTTTTATATCTTAAAACAACGCAAAAAGGTATATAAAAAGCATTTAAAAATTTTACTTATTGTTTGCATGTCAATTATTGCAGTGCTCTTTTTATCTCTTCCATAAATACTTCTTCTGGAACAGCTCCGACAATTTCTCTTTTTTCATTTATTATTGTTTTTGGAACTCCAACCACCCCATATTTTTGGGCGAGATGAGGAAATTCGATGGCTTCTATCATATCTGCCTTTATTTTTTCATTTTCAACAGCCATTTGATGTGCTATATGAACCATTGTTGGGCAGTAGGGGCAGGTAGGAGTAACAAAAACTTGTATATGCACTTCTTTATCAATTTTTCTCACTTCTTCCTTAATTTTTTCATCTAAATCAGTTTCTCCCTTTGAAACATGGATTATATCCTCAATTAATGTGGAGAATTCGTATCCTGAAGGTATTCCAAAAAATCTCACTCCATATTCCTTTTCTCCAAAAATCAGGATTGCTGGTATTTTATCAACTCCATATTTTTCTGCCAATTCCTTTTCTTTATTAAACTCGTGGATTTCCAGTTCTATTTTATCACTTAACTCTTTAATCTCTTCCAGTAACTGTCTCGTTTCTTTACAAAACTGGCATTCAAAATCCTGTGTAAAATAAATTATTTTTACATTTCCAGCCAGCTCTTTCTCAAACCTTTTCTTTATATATTCCCTATCTTCCGCGTTTATCATGGGGGGAATATGACAATTTGCATATAAATAGTTTAGCAATATTTTATTC
>CAZBXJ010000162.1:0-2899 GCA_964495775.1 uncultured Thermoplasmatales archaeon
ATTTCATTGCATGTTAAATGCAGTTGGGAGGGAAATTCCAGAAGAATTGAATGGGAGAAAATTAAAGCCGTACAATGGCCCCTTTTCATTTAAACCGACTGGCAGAGAATATGCAAAGCCCTTAAAAGCTGTTTTTCCTGGAGAAAGTAAGCTTTTACCTTCTTTGGAAGAGGCTATTAAAAAAGTGGGCTTGGAAGATGGAATGACCATATCATTCCATCATCATCTGCGAAATGGAGATGCAGTTGTTAATTTAGTTGTAGATACAATTGCAAAAATGGGAATAAAAGATATAAAGCTGGCTCCTACAGCTTTATTTCCCGTTCATGAAAAACTCATAGAACATATAAAAAATGGAGTAATAACATCCATAGAAGGAAGCTTGAATGGTCCTCTTGGCGAGTATGTTTCAAGACATGGCTTAAAAGAACCTGTAGTGTTGCGAAGCCATGGAGGAAGGGCGAGGGCGGTAAGAAGCGGGGATTTACATATAGATGTTGCTTTTATAGCTGCTTCCATAGCAGATGAATATGGTAATTGCAACGGAATGCTCGGAAAATCAGCTTTTGGGGCAATGGGATTTGCATATGCAGATGCAATGCATGCTGACAATGTTGTTGTTGTAACAGATAACTTGCAACCTTATCCTGTCACACCAATCTCAATACCTCAAATTTATGTTGATTATGTTGTTGAAGTCGAAAGCATAGGTGATCCATCTGGCATACAAACAGGAACAATGAGAATAACAAGAAGTCCAGCTCGTCTTAACATAGCAAAAAATGTTGTCAAATTTTTGGCTAAAGCAGGCATAATAAAAGATGGCTTTTCTTTCCAGGCAGGAGCGGGAGGAATAAGTTTGGCAGTAACAAAATTTTTGCATGAATATATGAAAAAGAATGGAATTGTTGGCGATTTTGTTATGGGGGGAATAACTGGTTATGTTGTTGATATGCTGCATGATGGGACAATAAGAAAAATTTTAGATGGGCAGAGCTTTGATTTGAAGGCTGTTGAATCTATTGCAAAGGATGAAGGACACGTGGAAGTAAGCCATATTATGTTTGGCGATCCTCATACCTGTGGATGCGTTGTTAACAGGCAAAATGCATGCTTCTTAGGAGCGACAGAAGTTGATATAAATTTCAATGTTAATGTCAATACTCACTCAGATGGCTTGCTTTTGCATGGAATTGGTGGGCATCAAGATGCGGCGGCAGGGAGTGATGTTACAATAATAACTGCTCCTTTGCTTAGGGGAAGAGTTCCTGTTATAAGAAAGGAAGTTACAACTGTTTCCACGCCATGCCATACTGTTGATGTTGTTGTTACAGATAGAGGAATAGCAATAAATCCGGAAAGGGAGGATTTGATTGAAGCTGTAAAAGGAAAAATGGAAATAGTTGATATTGAAGAGTTGTATAAGAAGGCAAAGAGTTTGGTAGGCACACCCAAGGAGCCAAAATTTAGTGATGAAATTGTTGCAATTGTTGAATATAGGGATGGAACGGTTTTAGATGTAATAAGGAAGGTGAAAGAATGACACTGGCAGAGAAAATTTTATCGGAGAAAAGTGGAATGAGGGCTGAAGCAGGGGATATTGTTGAAGCAAGCGTAGATAAAGCCATGAGTCATGATAATGCAGCATTGGTCATAAAATATTTTGAAGAGATAGGAATGCCTTTAAAAATTGCTGACAAAATTGTCATTATCCTTGACCATAGAGTTCCAGCCAATAGCATTAAAACTGCTGAAGCTCATAAGAAAATAAGAGAATTTGTTAAAAAACACGACATCAAAAATTTCTATGATATAAATTATGGAATATGCCATCAAGTTATGATTGAAGAAGGGCATGTAAGCAAAGGAATGCTAATTGTTGGAACAGACAGCCATACCACAAGCTATGGAGCCTTAGGAGCTTTTTCAACAGGCATAGGAGCTACAGAAATGGCATCTGTATGGACAACTGGCAAAATATGGCTTAAAGTGCCAGAAACATATAAAATAACAATAAATGGAGAATTGCCAAAAGGTGTTTTTGCCAAGGATATAATCTTGCATATTATAGGAGAACTTAAAGCAGATGGTGCAAACTACAAAGCATGCGAATATTATGGCATTGTAAAAGAAATGCCATTGGCAGATAAAATAACAATAGCTAATATGTCAATGGAAATGGGGGCAAAAGCAGCTTTATTTGGAGGTAATGGAGAAGGCCCATATGAAAAAGAATTTGAATTTGATGTTAGCGATTTAAGTCCACAGGTAGCCTGCCCTCATAGCGTTGACAACGTAAAGAGTATTGAAGACGTTGAAGGAAAAGAAATAAATCAGGCTGTTTTAGGCTCATGTACAAATGGACGCATTGAAGATTTAAGAATAGCTGCAAAAATTTTAGAAGGAAGGAAAATTGCAGATGGTGTAAGATTCCTCATATTTCCAGCATCAATGAAAATTTACAGACAAGCTTTGAAAGAAGGTCTCATTGATATTTTCATTCAAGCTGGAGGTGTAGTCATGAATCCTGGTTGCGGGCCATGCTTGGGAGCGCATGAAGGAATTTTAGCTAGCAATGAAGTGGCGATAACATCAACAAATAGAAATTTCAAAGGAAGAATGGGCTCAAAAGAGGCGGAAGTTTATTTAGCTTCTCCAGCAACGGTGGCAGCAAGTGCAATAGAAGGAAAAATAGCAGATCCAAGGAAGTATTTGTAATTACTTACTCCATAACTTAACCCCCACACCTGCGGATACAAATATGATGGAAAGAAAAGTTAATAAAATGCTTGTTTCAAGAATTTTTATTTCATCATATTGTAATGATGACCATAGAATGATTTCCAACAAAGCAATTGATGAAAATATTAATGCAACAGTGAATACAATCTTTTCGAAT
>CAZBXJ010000163.1:0-2893 GCA_964495775.1 uncultured Thermoplasmatales archaeon
TTTGCATTCCTCCGTTATTTGCTGGCAAGTTTCCTCTTTCTTTTATTGGCTATTGTGTATGAAAATTTTTTTGCTGTTGATTACAAATATCTGGCTATCTTTGGCATGGTAAGCGTTACATTACCAGTTACCCTTCAAAACATTGGGCTCAAATACACATCTGCCTACATTTCTGGATTTATACAGAGCACAGGCCCAATTTATACCCTTATTTTAGCCTACGTATTTTTAAATGAAGAAATAACAAAACATAAACTCGTTGGCTTGGCTTTGGCGATAACTGGTACATATTTTATTGTTAGCCCTAAAGGAGGGGGAGATTTACTTGGAAATTTACTTGTTTTAGCTTCTGCTATTAGCTATTCAATAGGAGGAATAATGGCAAAAAGTTTGTTGAATAAAAATTATCACCCCATCCAAATCATTGCCTTTGCAACATTTTTTGGCACTATATTTTTAGCCCCTCTCACATTCATTGAAAAAACAAAATTTAGCATGGCATCCATACCATTCATCTTATTTCTGGCAATTTTTCCAACATTCATATCTTATATTTTATGGTATTCTGCAATGGAAAAATTGGAAGTTTCAAAGCTTTCTTTTTTTGTGTATCTGATTCCAATTTTCTCCTTACTTTCTTCATATATTCTCTTAAAGGAAGAGGTGAAATTGCTAACAATTTTTGCTGGATTTATTGTAATTATAGGAATAGCCATAGCGCAGAAGGCATAGAAATTTAAGCTAAAATTGCATATATGGTTATGATGCAAGCAAAATTAATAAATGATATTACTGACTTGGCATGGCTTTCCAGAGCTTTTGACACAGATGTCAAAAAGCAAGTTTTTAATGAAGTTTCAAAAGACTGGCGAACTATGGAAGAAATTGAAGAAAGATTTGGTGAGGAAGGTGTAAGGGCATTAAAATTTTTTGAGAAAGTAAGAATGGTTGAAACTAGATGGACTATGACTCAAAATGGGAAGGCAAAAAAAGAATATCATGCTTTCTATACAGCTTTTCATATTAATGTTATGACTTCCATAGACATGATAAGAGATGTTTTTTCTATTGTTTTAATGGATGATAAAAAATTCAAGGAAATTGAAGAAAAAATTTATGAATTTATTGGAGATGACGGAGAACTGAGCAGAGAAGTGGAAAGAGAATTTTCTTTTTCTCCTGTTCAAATGAGATGCATTGTAAAGAGAAGTGAAAAGCTTGAATACAGAGGAATGAAAATTGAAAGATATGAAGAAGCCAAAAGTTATTAATATATTACATTTTACAAACTAAAAATGATTGCTCATTTCCTCGGTGGTGGAAGAGAAGTAGGCAGAGTAGGCATATTAAGCAAATTTGATGATACGCAGCTTTTAGTAGATTATGGCTTAATACCCAGTGAGCCACCTCAATACCCCCAAGAAGCACCCCCAATAAAAAATGCTATATTGAGCCATGCACATCTCGACCATTCTGGAATGATGCCATGGATTTGCACAAGATACAATGCAGGTGTTTTCACTACGCCTCTAACAGCCGAAATTTCCGAGATTTTATACAGAGATACGCTTAAAATTGCAGATGCAAGGGGACATCCATTTCCTTATGGAGAGGATGAGCTAAACAATTGCTTAAGCAAATTTTTGTATATTAGTCAAAATGATGAAGTTGAGTTAGATGGCTTAAAAATTAAATTTCATCCTGCAGGTCATATCCCTGGCTCCGTAATGGTGGAGATTCCAGAATATAGTGTTGTATATGCCTGTGATATAAACACTATAGACACCCATTTGCTTAAAGGAGCTAAGCCAATTAAATGTGAAACATTGTTTATAGAAGGGACTTATGCTGGAGTTGAGCATCCGAATAGAAAAGAATTGGAAAAGCAGTTTTTGGATGAGATTGAAGAAGTTGTCAATAAAGGAGGGAAGGCAATAATTCCTGCATTTGCAGTTGGAAGAACACAAGAGCTGGCAATGATTTTGCAAAAAAGCGGGCATGAAGTATGGGTTGATGGAATGGGAATAAAAATCTCAGAAATTATGCTCAGACATAAGGATTATATTCGCTCTCCAGAAAAGCTTAAGAAGGCATTAAAAGAAATGAATATAGTTTATTCAAATAAAGGAAAGAAAATGGCTTTAAAGGCTGGCGTTGTTCTAACAACAAGCGGAATGATGAATGGAGGGCCCGTCTTATGGTATGTAGATAAAATAAAGGATGATCCAAAGTCAGCAGTTTTTATAACTGGTTACCAAGTTGAGGGAACAAATGGAAGAATGCTTTTGGAAAATAAAGAAATTGAATTATATGGTGTGAAAACAAAGGTAGATTGCCAAGTAAAATTCTTTGATTTCTCTGCCCACGCAGGGCACAGCCAGCTTGTTAAATTCATAAAGGATTGCTCGCCAGAAAACGTTGTTATATTCCATTCTGATAATCCTGAAGCCTTAATTAATGAAATAGATGCAAACATCTTTATTCCACAAAACGGGGATATAATAAAAATAGATTAAAAAGTGAACTCATTTTTCTTTATACTTGTATTCTTCTGGTATTAACTCATCTGATTTACTCAATTCCTTTACTATTTTAACAACAATATCTCTTTCCTCCTCTGGCAACTCATAATAAAGATTAATGTTTTTATTCTCTATTATTTTAAGGGCAATTTCAATATCCCTAATAATAACTGATATTATTTTCTTTGTTTTTTCACCTATGCTTTCAATTGCTTTTTTTATTATCTGAATATCTGTCTCCTTTATTAAATCAACAAAAAATCCTATCAGAATTTCTCTTTTTGTTTTCTCTGTTTCTTCCTTATCCTTTATTTTCGCAATAGTCTGTATCCCCTCTCCCATTAATTCTCTCGCTCTTCCAAAATTTTCTT
>CAZBXJ010000164.1:0-2886 GCA_964495775.1 uncultured Thermoplasmatales archaeon
GGGCTAAAATTCATAGCAATGTATCTGACTCCTTGGGAATATGGAGTAATTGGATTTGCATATGGATTTGTGGCAATTTTTTCAATTTTTGGAACACTCGGCTTTAACAATGCTCATATAAAAAGAGTTTCTGAAGGAAAAGATTTGGGAACATGTGTAGCAACTTTTGCAGTCACCAAACTATTTTTAGCTGGCTTGATGGCAATAATTGTTTTCATAGCAATATGGACATGGAAATTTTTGTTACATCGAGGATTTGAATCTCCTTTACATGAGAAAGCAATATGGATAATGCTGTCTTACTTTATTCTTTTAATATTAGCTCAAATATTTATCTCAACATTTACTGCAAGAAAAGAAATTGCAAAAGCAAGAATTCCTTATTTCTTATATACTCTTGGGAGAATATCTGGAACAATTTTTGTTCTTGTAAATGGATATGGAGTATTGGCTGTTGCTTATACATATTTATTGGGAGAAATTTTGCACTTTTCCTATGCGTTATATTTGTTTAGAGGCTACCCAATTGGAAAACCATCTTTTGAATATTTCAAAAGTTATGCTTCTTTTGCTGTTCATGCTGTTTTTACTTCCATACCTTGGCTTATCATGTCAAATATAGATAAAGTCATCATTCAGCTTTTCTGGACAGCCCAAGAAGTAGGAAATTATTTTGCCATTTTCAATCTATCTCGTTTTTTTGTTGTTTTTGCAACAGCAATAAGCACTCTTTTAATGCCTACCGTTTCGGAACTGCATGCAAAAAATAGATGGCAGGAAATAGAAAGAGTTACCTTAGAGTCAGAACGCTACTTAAGCATGATTGCCTTCATAATCATCTTTTCAATGATTGGTCTGGCAAAACCAGTTATTCATATTTTGCTAAGTGATAGATATATGCCAGCACTGCCAATTTTGCAAATTCTCCCTCTCTTTATTCTTTTCGATATGTTAGCTCGCCCTTATCAAAGTCAATTGCAGGGAATGGATATGCCACAATATACAAAAAACAGGGTCCTGCTAATGTTAGCAACGCAGATAACCCTTGATTTGATTTTAGTTCCTAAAGATATAAAAAGCTTGGGCATAAAGTTGTTTGGCCTCGGCGCAACTGGCGCAGCGATAGCGACGGCTGTTGCATATTTTGTTGGCTATGTTTATATAAGAGTAGCTGCATGGAAAGAAACTGGCATAAAAGGAAAACCTTCTATTCTATGGCATGTTATTGCTGCCTTGATTGTTGCTTTATTCCTCAGAGTTGTTAGCCCGTATATAGGAAGATGGTATGAATTATTGGGCATTTCTTTACTTGGATTGGGAATATACGTTGGTATCCTTTCTTTAATTGGAGAATTTACGAAAAAAGACTATGATTTATTTATGGATACATTAAATCCAAAGAAAATGATAGAATATGTTATAAATGAGCTTAGAGGAAAAAATGAATGATTTTTGTTAAAATGAAAAGAATGATTTCATTGGCACAATGCTTTGTAATTTATCATAGCGATGCAGGGAATCTCATAAAAATTCTTTCTGATTGTCTCATTTTCATTTCTTTAGCAGTTCTTCAATCAGCTTAACTACTCTTTCTGATGCCCTTCCATCTACATTTCCATGAATGATTTTTAGCAATTTTTCCTGCTCTTCTTCAAATCTGTTTCCGTGTTTTAAAACAAATTCTAATGCTTTGTAAAATTCATCGCTATTATGAACAATTTCTCCAGCTCTATATTCAGGAGGAACTTCAGGCCTTCCCCTTATTTTTGTAAAATATTCCTTATTTACTTCCAAAAATATTATAGGGCGTTTGGTTAAGAAAAAATCTGTATATATTGAAGACCAATCGGTAATCAAAATATCTGTAATGGCAAGCAATTTCATTGTATCTGGCTCTTTTGACATATCTAACCAATAAACATTGTCATATTTTCTTATTATCTTCTTCAGCTTCCTTCTATTTATTTTTGCAAATGGATGCAACCTTAATATTAAAATTAAGTTTCTTTCCTTGCAAAACTTGCAAAGTTTTTCAAATTCTTCATATGGATTTCCCCATGGCCATAAGCCTATATCGAAAGTAGGAGCATGTAAAATTATTTTTCTTCCATTTTTTATTCCTAATTCTTTCAGCAATTTTTCTTTTGGCATTTTTAAATACTTAAGCAATAAATCCATTCTTGCAAATCCGGTTGCATAAATCTTTTCAGGGGGAGCATTCCATAGCTGGATATGTCTTTTTTTAATGAATTCTGATGACACACACCATGCATCGTGCATTTCAAAGTCATGCTGGGAAGGCATCGTTCCCTTTGGACCAACCCCGTGCTTTAACTGTATAACCTTATAATTTTTATGAGGAAGAAGTGAAAAAATGCCTATGCCTGTCTGGACTCTCAACCATACATCTGTTTTTAAATACCATGGTAAGCCGAGCAAGCTATAAGCCATAAAAACTCTTCCTCCTCTTTCCCTCACATCTTTAAATGTTTTATAATTTCTAGCCACCCAATAACATTCATATTTATCTGCATATTTTTGCATGATATGTTCGTAGACGGCTCTCACATTTCCATTGTAATAATAGCCATCAAATGCCAATATAATCTTTTTATTTTTCTTTATAAATGGGTAAAGGAATCTTGCTGAAAAATAAAAACAAACTAATTTTACAAGAAAATACATTGCCATAAAAGGAGAATACATTTTAGTAAAGAAAAAAACCCCTCTCCATATGTTTCTTGCTATTCCTGGTTCAGATCCTCTGTCTTGGAAATTCACTTCAAGATAGATTATTGTTATTTATAAAAATTTATTTGTTTTTATGCAAAGTGCTGATGACATGTTAAAGCCCGCCTCCATATAAGCATGAAGGAGGCGGTAAAA
>CAZBXJ010000165.1:0-2882 GCA_964495775.1 uncultured Thermoplasmatales archaeon
TATAACCTCTGCTTTCTAACAACTTCCTGAAATATTTTGCAAGATATGGCTCTCCTGTTCCCATTATTCCGGCGAAGGTTGTAGAAGATGGACCCCATCCAAATGCATCCATAACATATATACCAATTACTTTAGCTTCATATCTTCCCAAATCATCCGGGCTCAAAACCAATGCATTTATTCCTTCATCAATAAGCTTTGCTTCAAGCTTTCTTAAGCCATATGGAGCTTGCCATGGTAATCCATTTATTTTTTTCATTCTCGGGAAAAAAAGCCATTTGTAAAGCCATTCTGGAATCCAGTTAGGGGGGGCGCTAGTTCCAAATCCCAAAAATTCTTTGCCATGGTGATTGCTCATAAGGGTGGCATCACAGGTTAATATGACATCTATATTCATTTTCTTTGATGAGCATCTCATAATACTCTTTATTTCTTATGCATCCTGGATCCGGCATTAAGTGATCACCAAAATATCCATATGCTCTCGCTCTGCATCCACCGCAATAGTAGCGGTATTCACACTCCCCGCATTTCTTAATCAAATCTTTGTTCCTCAACTCCTCCAAAATTTTGTTTTTCCTCCACAATTCCTCAAAATCATCCTCCAATATGTTCCCTATTTTTACAGGGAAGAAAACACATGGTTGCAAATCGCCATTTGGTTCCATCGCCACATAGAAGCGCCCTGCTCCGCATCCTCCAATAAACTCTGCCAGGTTGACCAGCTGTCCCTGCAATTTTGGATTGTAGAAATGAGTTGGCATCGTCAATGAGTCCTGCCCCATTTCTTCTTGCAAAGCTACTCTTGCAAACTGAGGGGCTGTGGAAAGTATTTCAATGCTAGCTTTCTTGGACTCGTTCCATAAAAGCTTCAGAAGTTCTTCTCTTTCTTCAGGTGTTAAATCATTTTCAATGATAAATCTTCCTCTTCCTGTTGGAACAAAATTAAAGACCATTAGCCAATTTACCTTTAGCTTCTCACAAAGCCTGATTATATCTGGAATCTGTTTGTAATTAAAACGGGTTGCAGTTGTTGAAACTTCCACAAAAAATCCTTCCGCAACGCAATTTTTTATACCTTCAATAGTTCTTTCAAAAGCTCCTTTTATTCCTCTAAATTCATCATGCACTTCTGGTGTTGCTCCATCTAAGCTGATTTGAACAAATTTTATTCCAGATTCCTTCATTTTTCTCGCAACTTCTTTTGTTATCAATGTGCCATTTGTAGCCATTGCAACATACATTCCATGATTTGCTGCATATTTAGCAAGTTCAAAAATATCTTTTCTTACTAATGGCTCCCCTCCAGAAAAAGCTAAAATAGTAACTCCCGCTCTTGCCATTATATCTATGGCTTTTTTGGCATCTTTTGTATCAAGTTCATCCTCTCTTTTCTTGCCTGATGAAGAATAACAATGCTTGCACTTTAAATTGCAAGCTGTTGTAACATCCCAAACAATTTGGAAAGGTGCTCCTGCTGTAAATGGGCGGCGGACACCAAAATATGTTATTCCTTTTACTGTAGATGCCAATGCTTTAGCCCAATATGAATCTTTAAATTTCTCTTTTATTTCCTCCTCACCAACCCCAAAAGCTTCTCCTCCTTTTATAAGAACCTTCCTTATTATTCTGGAAGCAAATTTGCAAGCTATGCAAGCATCATTGCGTTGCCCAGTATATAATTCTATTGCCACTTCTATCCTATTTTTTCCATCTTTTTCGCAATATTTGCAGAAGGGCTTTAATATATTTCGAACCACTGGATTTCCAATTGTTGATTTTAAAACACTTACCGCAGTTTCAGTTTTCATTTTAATCCCTCCGGCAAACCCTTACCTTCAATATATTTTATTGCCTTCTCTATTCTTACAGCAAGCTCTTTAAGTTTATTTCTATATCTGTCTTCCAGCTTGTGAATCTCCCTCACTATTTCTTTAAGTGAGGAAGTCATTTTCTTTATTTCTCTCTCAACCAAACCTGCAAAATCTGTATTTGCAAAATAAATAAATTTTCTTTTTTCTTTGCTCCTTTCAACATAACCCATTCTTCTCAAATTGTTGAGGCAATTTATTGTAGTTGAATATGCATAACCAAGCTCATCTGAAATTTCTTTTGCAGTAAGTCCACCTGAAGTAGCTAATGTTGCAAATATTTCAGCTTCTGCTTCTCCAAGCCCCCATTCTTTCAAAACATTACTTAATTTTTTTCTTATTTTCTCAGACATATGATATCTATGATAGATTAAATAGTCTTATAAAAAAGTTTCGCCTATGCCTATGATAAGATTTTCTATCATAGACGATAGTATTTTTATTTTCTACACTATAGAAGAAATATGAGTAGAAAAATATGGGGGATAATATTGCTTTTTATGTTTATATTGGGAGCGGTATTGGCAGTATTTGATTTTGTATTTAAAATTATCAATCTAAAATATTTTCATTTTACCTTACCGCTCCTATTTGTATTATTAACCATTATGGTAAGAATTCATCAAATTTTATGGGCGAGAAAGAAATATTTCAAATAAGCAAGATTCTCAAAAGTCTTTATTTTTCTGCTAAAAAAAGCTGTTGCTATGGCGATTCAATTAAGCTATTCTTTTTCACCAAATATTGTATGGGTTTCTATGGCATACCATCTTGTGGTATCTCTGAATTTTTTCCAGAAACTCTGGAAAGCATCAAAATCGCTTGCTTCCAATAAAATAAAGCCATTGTAATGTGTGCCCCATGCATGAGCGTATTCCCCTATGATTTTTACATCTTCTCCCAGAGAATTTTTAAATTTTTCCCATTCTTCTCTTGCTTTCCTAACCTCTTCCTCACTCATTGGTGTCTTAAGCCTATATAATATAACTACTCCTAACATTCTATCACATT
>CAZBXJ010000166.1:0-2841 GCA_964495775.1 uncultured Thermoplasmatales archaeon
ATAAACTTATCTTTATAAAATCAATGCCAGGAAGGAGAAGATGCAGGAGATGGGTAGAAATGTTACCATTGGCAACACATTTTATTCCCAATATTCCATATGATGGAGTAGTTATTCTGCGCGTGGAAGAATTTGAGGCTTTTAGGCTAGTAGACTATCTTGGCTTAACTCAGCGTGAAGCAGCAGCTAGAATGGGCATATCACAAAAGGCATTATGGAATGATTTAAAAAGTGCTCGCTACAAAATAGCAGATGCCATAATAAATGGAAAAGCGATTAGAATAGAAGGTGGAGATTTTGTTTTAAGGAAATAGCTATAAATTTTTATTCCAATATTTTAATATATGGAAAAATTTGAAAAGATGGTTTATGCCATCCTATCCATAATTTTTATTCAAAATCTTTTGAATTTCATAACATATGGACACTTTTTCCTAGCATTGGTTTCATTTACGGAATCAAAATTCATTTTTTTATTTGAGGCAATCTTCTTTGGATTGGGCATATTTGCTTTCTATGAAATAAGCAATGCAAAAATATTTGCAAAATCTGCTATGCTATACTCCTCAATAGCTTTTTTATTGGGTATATTCTTTTTCATAAGAATGGAACCAGTTGAAACCCCTTTGCTTCTATGGATTGTGGCAATATGGACGATGCTATCCTTCATAGCCATAGTTTTAGCTGTTATGCTGTTTAAAAGAGAAATAAAAATTGAAAGAAAATTGCCATATTTAGTTGCCTTATTTATAATGATTTTTGGCTTAGCTTGGAGCATAGTTTTTCCTGTAATTAATCCCTGATTTTTTCAGCAATCCACATTAATATTGGAAGAAGAATAAAGGCAATTAAATCGCCGGTGTTTCCTGCAAAAGCCAAAACATCTGCAAAATTTTTAATGCCAGCTAAATATACAGCTATTGGTGGAATGGTTGTTATTGCCCAAGCAATTGGTTTTTTAAGCTTGAGAAATTCCCTGCTGTTACTTTGTTGTGCCAATCCCAAACCAATATAACTTGTTGTTATAGCTAACAAAGGTATCAAATTGCCAATTATCATCCCAAGCCTACCATACAAAATCTCAAGACCCTGAGTTGCTATTTGTGGAGTGTTTTTGCCAAAAACAAGGAGGAAGGCACTCATGAAAATTGCATAAATAATGGCTGGAATTAAAAAGGCGAGAATTACTACCTTTTTAGCTTTGTCATAATCTCCCAATCCTCTATAAACATCCGGTATAACTGTATGGCAACCGAGAGCAAAAATTGCTACTCCTGTTATAGAAAGTATTCCTCCCAAATTTACATACAAACCATTTTCAAGTTTTGCGTGTGGAAGAAGCATAATTGCTGTGCCTATAAACAAAAGGAGCATGATGAAGCTCATAATCAACTCCGTTTTTCCACTTGCTTCAAGCCCAAGATATATGATAAAGGAGGCAAATATCCAGAATATTAATGCTCCAAATGTCTCACTAACTCCAAACAAATTAGAAAATACGCTACCCATTCCTGCAATATAGGCAAGCAAAGCCCCAAAACTTGTTATCAATATGCTTAAATACATTGACCATCCGCCAAATCTTCCAAAAACTTTTTGTGCAATATTGCTCATTTGAGCGCCTTTCATTTCAGCAGAAAATTTTAAAATGATAAGCGCTGTAAAAAGCAAAAGAATCATAACGCCAAATAGAACGCAAATTGCAGGAATAATGCCAACTTTAGATGCTGCATATGGAAGCCCAAGAACACCAGCACCTATCTGTGTGCCAATTAACACAGCAAGACCTTCTTTTGGAGAAATTCTAACCTTCTCAACCCTTATAGTTGAAATTCTTAATGTAGCAATTTTTGTTCTCTCCCTAATTAGCAAAAGCAATATCCTTTTTCTTCTAGTCCTCTTTAATAATTTCTTTCTTCTCGCATGATAGTCTATAAGAGATTTTGGCGTAGTGGGCATTTATTCTTCTCCAGATTCTATAACAATTGCTGTGGTGGTATCTATAACCCCGTCTATTTTATAAATGTTGGAAACAATTTCTCTTATAAGCTCCTTTAGTGTAGGTGCTTCTATCCTAACAATAGCATCGTATGGTCCTGTTATTCCTTTTGCTTCCTTTACTTCTGGCACTTTTTTCCTAATTTCTTTTAGCACCTTCTCTACTTTATCTATTTCCAGTGTTAATAAAACATAGGCTTCTATCATCTAAAAATGATATGACCATTTCATTTAAGTTTTTTGTTACTCTAGCTTTCCATAAATTTTCTTGTAATATTCCCATTTCTCGTCTAATTTCTTTTTTATTTCTTTTAAATCTTCTTCCTTTAAATGTCTAAAGCGTCCTTGCATTTTGAGCCATTCTTCAATAGGCTTTCTTTCTTTTCCTTCCAGAATTCTTTTGCTATATCCGGTAAATTCTACCTTACCATTTATTGCCTCAAATAGCACCCATGCTCCTGTTTCCACCGCCAACTTTGCCATTTCAACCGTCTTGCTCATATCAAATCTCCATCCTGGCGGACATGGGCAGAGAATTTCTATATAGCGAGGTCCCTTCATTTCCTTGGCTTTCTTCATTTTACTATACAAATCTTCTGGATATGCAATGGTGGCTGTTGCTACATAAGGAATATGATGAGCCATGACTATCTCCGCCAACTCCTTCTGATGCTCCCTCTTACCAGTCCAAGTTGTTGTTGTCCATGCTCCATATGGTGTGGCTCCGCTTCTTTGAATGCCGGTATTTGAATACATTTGATTGTTGTAGCAAACATATATGAAATTCGTTTGTCTTTCTAAAGCTCCAGATAGAGCTTGGATGCCAATATCATAACTTCCTCC
>CAZBXJ010000167.1:0-2829 GCA_964495775.1 uncultured Thermoplasmatales archaeon
CAACAAAGCAATTGATGAAAATATTAATGCAACAGTGAATACAATCTTTTCGAATCCACTGTTTCTACTAACCGATGCAATTGAAATTACTGCAAAAATGCAAGCATTCATTATTGTTAGCAACAAAGCCTGATTGAAATCCATAAGTATAAAAGGTTTTTTAGCTTATAGTTATTACTATTTAACTCTCTTTCTCAAATTCTCCTCTTAAATATCTTTCTGCCAGTTCCATGTAAACCTCTGCATTTCTTCTTATCATTTCCAGCAAGCCCTCATCTTGCCTTATTACTTTAGCTGGAACCCCAGCCACCAAACTATTCCTTGGAATTTTTGTATCTGGCAGAACAATAGCATTGGCAGCAACAACGCTTCCATGTCCAATGACAGCGCCATCTAAAACTGTTGCATTAATTCCTATAATGCACTCATCTTCTATAGTTGCACCATGAACAATTGCTCCATGCCCAACTGATACCTTCTTTCCAATCTTAACTTTATGCTCTGGAGATGCATGAACAACGCAACAATCCTGAATGTTGCTTTCATCTCCTATTTCTATCTTATTTAAATCGCCCCTAATAACAGCATTTTCCCATATGCTACATTTATTGCCAATAATAACATTTCCTATTATAACGGCACTCTTTGCTATATAAGTATCTTTTCCGACCTTCATGGAAATGTAAGCGGTGCATATTAAAAACTTTATAGGTAAAAATGTTATACCATGTGTGATAGCTGAGAAATTTGGAAAAAGATTTCGAAAATTTATTGCTCCATTTACTATATTTTTATACAAACATGGAATAAAACCAAATTTTATTACAACTCTCGGCTTAATTCTCCTTCCTGTAGCTTTCTATTCCATCATTTTTTTACACAATAGATGGCTCTTTTTAGCCTTATTTATAACCATCTCATTTCTCGATGCTTTAGATGGAGCAATAGCAAAAAATTGTGGACATGTAACAAAATTTGGAGGATTTTATGATTCATTTGTTGACAGAGTTGTAGAAGGAATAATTTACTTATCTTTGGCGATTGCGTATGAAGAGCTTTACATCCTTTGCTTCATAGCTTTACTTTCTTCTTATTTAACAAGCTATGTTGCTTCATGGGAAAGAAGCGTAAAATATACTGGCATAGGGAGCAGGGCGGAAAGAATGGTTGTTTTAATTATAGCTATAGCATTAAACCAACTTTTTTACGGATTAATAATAATAACAATTCTTTCCATAATTACAATTTTTGAGCGCTCTTTGAAAATATATAAGAAGTTTAGGTTATGAAAAATGAACGAAAATGTCATGTCGTTGCAATATCCTTTTCAATTATGCTGATTAGAAAGAAAGAACAAATGGAAGAAATAGTTGCCATTTGCTACTGCACGGAGAAATTTGCTATAACAACATCCCGATTCATTTTAGTTTTAATGACTACATTTCTTTCATTGTCTCTTTTATAGCCTCTTCCAACAAATCCATTGCATTGTTCATTTGCTCTTCATTTATGCATAATGGAGGGATGTATCTTATGGCTGATGCTCCACAGCTTAAAAGCAACAAGCCTTTCTTAAACGCCCTATTTACAATTTCATCTCTTGCCTTAGGATAAATTTCTTTCGTTTCTTTGCTTTTTACTATTTCTGTAGCTTGCATTAAACCAATTCCTCTCGCATCTCCAACAATTTCATATTTTTCTTCCATTTCCTTAAGGCGTTTAGCCATTAATTTGCCCTGCTTTTCAGCATTCTCAATTAGCCCATTTTGCAAAACTTCTATTGTTGCCAAACCTGCTGCACAGGCTACAGGATTTCCTCCAAATGTTGTGGAGTGTGCACCTTTAACCTTAAAATCATTTTTCGCTGGATATATGCACGCTGAAATGGGCAAACCAGAAGCCATCGCCTTTGCAGTAGTTATTACATGTGGAACAGCATCAAAATGCTCAATTGCCCAGAATCTCCCGGTTCTTCCAAATCCAGCCTGAATCTCATCATCTACAAGCAATATATCATGCTCTTCAGCAAGCTTCAAAAGCTCCTTAAAGAAATTTTTTGGAGGAACAATATATCCTCCCTCTCCTTGAATGGGCTCTACAAAAATAGCTGCAACTTCATCACTTGGCACAAAATGGCTGAAGACATACTCAATGTAATTAATTACTGCATTCACCAACTCATCTGGCTCTTCATAACCATCTATTCCAAATGGATTGCGATAAGGATTAGGGTAGGGCACATGAACAACGCCGGGCATCCATGGGAAGAATTTTTGCTTATGAACTGGCTTGCTTGCTGTCAAAGCCAATGCTCCCATTGTTCTTCCATGGAATGCTCCTATAAAAGCAATGAAGAATTTCTTTCCAGTGCTCCATCTTGCCATTTTTATAGCTGCTTCAATAGCCTCAGCTCCGCTATTCCCAAAATAAACCTTCTTTTCAAAATTTCCAGGGGTTATTTCACATAGCTTTTTTGCCAAATCAGCCTGCAAAGAATAATAAAAATCTGTTCCAGCAAAATGCAGAAATTTTTCAGCTTGCTTTTTTATTGCTTCAACAATTTTTGGATGAGAATGTCCAACATTAGTAACACCTACGCCCGAGGTAAAATCAAAAAATATATTCCCATCAACATCTTCAAAAACAATTCCTTTTGCTTCCTTCACCACAGCAGGAGAAGCCTTTGTTGTTGTGGCAATGTATTTCTCATCTTTTTCTATAATTTTTTTCGCCTCTTCGCCCGGCACTTCTTTAACCACTGGTTTTGTTTCATTTCCTGTTATCATGAGCATGAAATGCGAGTTTCTTTTAAAAAATTTTGTATAATGA
>CAZBXJ010000168.1:0-2828 GCA_964495775.1 uncultured Thermoplasmatales archaeon
TGCTGGAAGAAAAGCAGATTCAATTATATTGCCAAGTGGAAAAATAATACCTCCTTCCTCAATAACAGGAATACCGGCAAAGGTGATGGAGGAGTTAAATACAAAGAAAATTTTGCAATTCCAGATTTTACAGAAAAGCGTTGATAGGGTGGAAGTTCTTGTTGTTATAGATGAGGAACAGAGAGATAAAGAGCCAAGTTTAGATATATTGTTCAAAAAGCTTAAGGAAAAATTTGAAGAGCGATTTAAAGGAGAAATTGAAGTAGAAATAAAGGAAGTAAAGGAAATTAAAGGATCAGAAGGGCTGGCGACGCCCCCGCCTGTTGTTACTTCGATGGTTAGGGTGAGTTAGCAAAAGGTTTTTTTGGCGAAAAGTATTACATTGGGATATAAATGAGACCTAAGGTTGCACTGGTAAGCGTTTATGATAGAAGAGGGTTGGTAAGTTTTTGCAAGGCTTTGAAAGAGGCAGGCGTTGAGATATATGCCACATCCGGAACAGAGAAATTTTTGGAGGAGAGGGGCATAGAAGTAAGAAGTACTGATGAAATAACAGGATTTGTTGAGTTGCTTGGTGGTAGAGTAAAAACATTGCATACTAAAATCCATGCTGGAATACTGGCAAAAGGTAATGAAAGGAAGAGGTTAAGAAAGGAGGGCATAGTTCCAATTGATATGGTTGTTTGTAATTTTTATCCATATAGGCTTGGAATTGAGGAGATGGATATTGGTGGACCAGCTATGATAAGAGCTGCAGCTAAAAATTGGGAACATGTTATTGTTGTTTCTCATCCAAGCCAATATAAAAAAGTAAAAGGTTATTTGAAGAGGGGATTTGATAAAGATATAAGGAAAGAATTGGCGTTAGAAGCATTGCAAAGAACAGCATATTATGATGCGATGATTTTAAAGCAGTGTGGTATAGAATTTCCTTCTTTGCTATGTTTGCCATATCTGAAAAAGCAGGATTTGAGATATGGGGAAAATCCTCATCAGAGAGGAGCTTTTTATGTTGAGGAGGATGTTAAAAAAGCTTGCGTTGCTACCGCCAGACAACTGCAGGGGAAGGAGCTATCTTACAATAATATTTTAGATGCAAATCATGCAATTGAGTGTGTAAAGGAATTTGATGAGCCTTGTGCAGTAATAATAAAGCATGCAACTCCTTCCGGAATAGCATGCGGAAAGAATATTGAAGAAGCATGGAAGTTTGCATATGAAACAGATGTGTATTCTCCTTTTGGCGGAGTGGTTGCTTTTAACAGAAGAGTTGGAAGAAAATTAGCAGAAGAAATCAGTAAAATATTTCTTGAAGTTGTTATAGCACCATCCTTTACAAAAGAAGCACTGAGGATTTTAAGCAAAAAGAAAAATTTGAGGCTTCTGGAAATAAAAGGATTGGATAAGGAAAAAAGGCAGAGGGGAATAGAAGTTAGAAGCGTTGAGGGTGGATTGCTTATGCAGGAAAAGGATATAAAGGAGCCGAATCCAGAGGAATGGAAAGTAGTTACAAAGAAAAAGCCAAGTAAAAAGGATATAGAATCAATGGTCTTTGCAATTAAATGCGTTCGCCACATTAAATCAAATGCGGTGGTTTTTGTAAAAGATAAAAGAACAGTTGCAATTGGAGGGGGACAAACAGCAAGAGTAGATGCCACATTTATCGCAATTCACAAGGGAAAAGATAGGATAAAAAATTCAATAATGGCATCTGATGCCTTTTTCCCATTTAGAGATGCAATTGATTTGGCAGCGAAAGCAGGAGTGAAAGCAATTGTTCAACCAGGAGGCTCAATAAGAGATAAAGAAGTTATCGAGGCAGCAAATGAGCATGGCATAATAATGGTATTTACTGGTCAAAGGTGTTTTTTGCACTAAATCAGAAGCATGAAAACAATGCAAAAGGGTAAAATTACATAAAATGAAGCAAATTATTCAATAACTTGTAATACATGGTAGAGAATGAGTATATCCGCTATTATAGATAAAGATAAAAGAGAGTTAGAGCTATCATAGGCATCACCATTGCAACAACTGTTAAAACAATAATCAATTCATGGAAAAGAAGATGATGCGTTATCTGACTGGCTTTTTCTTATTTCATCTTTAGTAAAGCGATTATCAATGCAAGAACCGTGATTAAAACAAGAAAAAAAGCATCGGATGCTTCTCTATCTTTTATACCCATTATAAACAACATGAGAAATATGATAGTTAGAAAAATAGCTAGTAAATGCAATATCTTTCCGAATGACCCTTCCCTATATTTAAAAATATAAATTGAGTAAATAAAAGCTACAATAATAAAAGACGCTGGGTAAATAAATGGAAATACCCATGCCATTTTAAGTAATACAAACAAAAGGAAAACCAGTATTATGGCTATAAGCATTATTACAGACACCAGTTTTCTCTCGTTACTGCTCATATTCCTCCGTAAGCCATGGGAAATAAATTACCTTTGCAAAAAATGTTTCTATTTTGTCTCCTCTAAGATTAAATAGAATACTTGGTCCTAATGGACTTCCCCAGTAGTTATAGCTGGCATCAACTATTGTAAATTCTGCTTTTAACCCGAATTCATTGTCATAAATGTTGTTGTAATTTATAGTGATGTAACATCTTCCAAATACATAAATTCCATAAGTATTGTTCACCACCGTGTTATATCTCACAATAACTTTCCCTGTCAGATGAACTATATCTATTCCGAACATATTGCCGGCAACATAACAATTCTCCACTGTTGCATTTACGGGCCCTATGCTGATTCCAATATGTCTATTTGAACTATCTACAGCAATGATAAAATACCTTATATGAATACA
>CAZBXJ010000169.1:0-2827 GCA_964495775.1 uncultured Thermoplasmatales archaeon
TTTTTTGAGAACATTTCTCGGCTCCTCATAAATGCCCAAATGTCTGCCAAGGCGGCAGGAGTCATGAAATGTATATATTTTCTCACTTTCCCCCTTTATTTTTTCCTTCATATTTTTATCCAGAAACTCTGATATATGCATCAGTTCAATATCCATTTCAGGATAATCCATTTTAAATGTTCTGTAACATTCCGGGCAAGAAAAAATAATTTTTTCTATGCCTTTCTTCCTCACCACCTCTACATTTTTTTTCATCAACTTATTGAATAATTCTTTATTTCCAGTCCATAAAGCATCGTGTCCGCAACAGCCATATATTATTGAAGGAGTGACTCCATATTTATTCAAAAGCTTTACAGTACTGTCTGCAATATTTTTTGCATTTATTTCCAATTCTTTAAAAATAATGTCAAAGAAAGGTAAACATCCAACAAAATAAGCAATATTGGATGCTTCATCTATTTCTCCATCAATCCATCCCTCCTTAATATCATTTTTTGTTGTTAATTTTGCTATGCTTTCAAAAACTCCTTCATGCGTTGCTATACCAAAATTTCCTTTTTCCCTAGCCATATTTCTTATTTCCCTCATAAAATCCATGAAATTTACTCCTGATGGACATATGCTTTCGCACAATCCGCATTCCAAACATTTCCATATATCCATGCTATAGAGAATTTCATCATGAAATCCTATGAGGCATCTCTCAACAAAACTTGCTGGAGAAAATTTTCCATATACTCTTGTAACAGGACATATTGAACTACATTTTCTGCACTCAACACAATAAAATACTTGTGAGCTATTGATGATTTCCTCTAAAGTCATTTTCCCACCTTTATTTTATTCTCGATTCCAAACAATTCAAGGATTTCTTTTATCTTCTTTATTTTCTCATTATCTACTTTTGTTGTTTTCTCAACCAAAAGGCAATCTTTCACCACAACTTTTTTTCCCTCAAAAACAGCTTCTATAGCTTTTCCCATATCTAATCGTCTGCTACAAAATATTATTTTTTCCTTATCCTCAAGGAATTCATATCCGCAATTGGTGCAATCAAAGGGTTCTATTTCTTTTGGCTCTGATAATACAAATATTCTATCAAAATTGTGTTGAAGAGCATTGGAAGGACATGAAGAAACGCATATTCCGCATCCTTTACATGAAATTGTGTTTATAGAAATAAGATTATTTTCCCTATCATATCTAATACATTCACACAATGAAGCGCATATTCTACATTTTGAGCACGCATCATTATCTATTTCTACAGGAATTTGCTTGAAGAGCATTTTTGAGAGATAAATGCAATTCAATATTTATCCATTATCATTGTTAAGGATTAACATAATGGGAGGCATTCTTTGAAAAAATACAGTTATAAACCTGCGTGAATTGTCGAATATCGCTTCCATAGAAGTGAAAAAAAATCACTGTAACCACGTGTTGTTGCTCCTACCTGAAATAATATGATACCAATGGAATCAGCTTCAATACCGTTAAAAAACAACAAAATATATTGATGGCAAAGGGTATTGGTTTGATGCCAAATTTATGTAATCCATAATATTTAGAATTATGCAAAAAGATAAATATGAGGAAATGTGCAACAGACTGAAGAATTGCATCGTGGATGTTGAAGAATTGTTAAAAGATATTGAGCTTATTTCAACTGAAGAGTTAAGTTGCCTTGTAGCAGTGTTATCTATAAAATTAAACGAAAAAATAATAGAAAATGAGGGAAAAATGCGGAGTAAGAAGAAATAAGAGTAAACTGAAAATGAGAATGAGAAATGTTTCATCTTGCCCTTTCTCCATATATTGCTTTATGGAAAGTTAATTTCTGCATCAAAAAGTTTCAACGCACAAAATTATCTCCAGCTCTTTGATTTAGCAGATAAAGTATAAATTTTTCTATTTCATGTTTTTGTTTTGGCACAAGCACACATAACTATATTTTCCAAAACTTAAAAATATTACTTTGTAATATTGCCATAATGCTACCAAAGAAAACCACTTCATTATGCCCTGTATGTAAAAAGGTGTTAAAAGCTGAAGTTTTTGAAAAGGATGGAAAAGTAATGATAAAAAAGGAGTGCGATGAGCATGGAGTTTTTGAAGATGTTTACTGGAGCGATGTAGAAATGTTTTTAAAGGCTGAGAAATGGAAGGCTCCTGAGCAAAAGGTAAAGAATCCAAAGTATCCTGTTGTAGATGGCTGCCCCTTTGATTGCGGTCTTTGCGACGCTCATAAAACACCTACATTGCTTGCTAACATCGATATAACAAATAGATGTAATTTACGATGCCCTATCTGTTTTGCAAATGCTAATGCATCTGGCTATGTTTATGAATTGAGTTATAAGCAAGTTGTAGCAATGCTCCGCCTTCTTATGGAAAATGATCCAAAACCATATGCAGTACAGTTTTCTGGAGGGGAGCCAACAATTCATCCAGATTTTTTGAAAATGGTTAAAGCAGCAAAGGAACTTGGTTTCGCCCAGATTCAGGTTGCAACAAATGGGCTTAAGCTTGCTGAAGATGCCGACTTTGCTCAACAGCTTGTAGATGCTGGCATGAATACAGTTTACTTACAATTTGATGGAATTGATGAAAGAGTATATGAGCTTGCAAGAGGAAGAAAATTATTTGAAGTTAAAAAGAAGGCTATTGAAGCATGTAGAAATACAAAACCAAAGCCATTAAGCACGGTGCTTGTTCCTACTATAGTAAATAAATTTAATATGAACAAATTGGCAAAATATTTAAGTTTGCCATTGAAAATTTAAATGGTAATAGAGGAATAATTTCCAGCCCGTTTCATTTT
>CAZBXJ010000170.1:0-2808 GCA_964495775.1 uncultured Thermoplasmatales archaeon
TAATTTCATAGAGTGGGATGAATTATATAGCGGAAATTTTTTCGGGACTCCACAGTATCCCTAGTATCTTGAATTGTCAATTTCTTGGCAAACAACTAAAGGCAAATAATAAATTTTTTCGCTAAATAGATTCTTTTAACTTTTAGAAAAAATTAGTTTCCATAAAAACCCATGGTGATGGATAAAAGGAAAGATTTTTCATTCATGGCTAAGAAACGGTTTCAAAAGATAACAAAATTTGAAAGTGCAAAACAAATCCATTTTTCTTCCAATCTTGTTTTGCACAAATGGGGGTTCATTCATTTTTTCTTGCCTGCAACAACCATGAAATTGCACCAGTATTCATATAAATGCCAATGAAAAGAAGAGTATATAGAAGAAATTCTCTGTTTAGCGTTGTAAGAATACCGCCTATAAAAACAATGAAAAGTCTAACATCTCTTCCAAATAAATCTGACCTTATTCCAGAGAGATGATATATGTAGCTTGGCATAATGCATCCAAGAAGGGCAATCAAAAAGGCTATGGATGAAATTGCATCAATTCCATATGCCCAAAATATTCCAAAAATAATCAAAAAATCCGCTATTCTATCCAAATAAGCGTCCAAAATTCCTCCAAATTTACTCTTCAAGTTTTTTAACCTAGCTACTTCTCCATCACATCCATCTACTATAGAGCAAAATTGAGCCATAATTCCAGCTAAAATAAAGTTTTTGAATATAAATAAGGCAGAAGAAGAAATACCAATTAAAAAAGATATTATAGTGAGGACATTGGGTGTTAAAAAATCAAATTTAAGCAAATATTTTGTAATTCTCATAGAAATTTTCCTGTTTATGTTTTTTGATATTATTCCATCCTCATCTTTAATCAAGTTTTTTTTAACTATCTCCTCCGCATATTTCAATTCCTCCTTAGTATCTATGTCCGTCCATGGTGCATCTACGACTTCATATTCCAACTTTCCTTCTTTTGCCATCTCTTTCATTATTTCTGACAGCTTCATTTTTCCTTTTTTAGCCAGCTTTTCCGCATATTTGAAAACATCTTTTTTGCAATAAAAAAATCCAGTATCAAAGTAATCGTATTTCCTCAAATTTTTTCCAATATTAACCACTTTTTTTCCATCTACCTTAACTTTAGTTGCTTCCTCAGCATCTCTACACTGCTTGCTCACAAAAACAGTTGTGTTACGCCTCCTTTTAAATCGGAAAAATTCCTCACCATAATAATGGTCTGCCATTAAAAGCAAAAAATCCTCATTTACAAAATCCTTAACAAGATATAGGCTCCATCCATTTTCTCTATCCGGCTCAGGATTATAAACTAATTTGATGTCTGGAAATTTCTTTTCTATATAGTTTTTAATTCTCTCATCATGATAAACAACGATAATATCAATTCCCTTGAGTTTTCTTATCGTATGCTCTATAATTGGCATTCCAAATAAAGGTAGGAGGGGCTTTGGCTCCTCACTCTGCATTCGCCTGCCCAAGCCCGCCGCCAAAATTACTGCCTTCATAGATTGCTTTTGAACCACTCTACTAGCAGGTTGAATTGCTCATGAGTGTTGATGACATTTGTATCCATGGGGCTCTTGAAGAAGAAAGCCATTTCTTTAATTACACCATACAATCCCTTTTTCTTTGCAAATAACAGAAATCTGGCTATGTCAATGACAATAGGAGCAGCAAGTATGGCATCTATGCCATCCCAGACAAAATAGAATTTCATCTTCTTTCCTAAGAAACCTTTGAAATGAATGAAGTCAAATGCTGTTTTATTATCAGCTAAGCTCGGGAAATATTCAATTTCTGTTATGCTATATGGAGAATAGCCAAATATTTTTTCCAAAACCTTATCTTTTGAAATTACTTTGCTTTCTTTATTGTCTCTATGGCTCAGCACTTTACCATCAAAATCTCCCAAAATATTGTAGCTCATCCATCCTATTACTTCTAAATTTCTGTACAAGAACATTGGGGCAAGCGTTGTTTTAACCAATGTCTCTCCTGTTTTTCCATCATTCCCTGCATGAGGTACTTTGTTTTCTAAAGCAAATTCTTTCAATGCTTTTATTGAAGAACCAACACTTGGAGTAAAATTACCATATGGAATTCCATTTTTTATTGCTGCATAAGCATAAAGCATGCTTGCAGCTGCATGCTCCTTTTTGTCTTCATCAAGCATTTTTTCAAATCCATCTATGCTTCCATGATATTCTTCGCTTATCTTTGCAACTGGCTCTGTTGATGCTAAATTTATAACAACTGTATCATCATCTTTGAATTTTTTCATATCTTCTACAAGCCTATCTGTTATTTCTCTCAGCGTCAGCCCTTCCTTTTCCAAAGTTTGAATTTCTCCGAATTCCTGTATTCCTGTGCCACAATTTAAGGCTGTGCCTTTCATTGCTTTTTTATCTGCCAAGTCTTCCTTGACTTTTTCAAGGATATCGATTTCAAAATGTCTATTCTTTTCCCAGTGCTCATAGCCTGCATCATAAAAGCTTTTGTCTAAATCTCTTATTTCATGCCCTCCGAATTCAAATGATAGATTTGCATATCTCTCTATACCATTAAATTGCGGGAGTTCTGATACTAATCCTATCTTATCAACCAATCCCTTTTCTATTGCTTTACTACCAACAGCAGTTGTAGTTGAGACTATGCCATATGCTCCAATAAGCCACAATTTCATTTGATCACCTCCTTGAATTCACAAGAAACCAGCAAATGCTGGTAAACTTAGTATAAAAGTAGGGAAAGTTTAAAAACTTTACGATGATTTCTCAGCCATCATATC
>CAZBXJ010000171.1:0-2789 GCA_964495775.1 uncultured Thermoplasmatales archaeon
TCTTCCTTCAGCTTAAGCTTTTCAGAAATTTTATTTATTGTTTCCAAAGATTGCTGAACTAAGAGAGTCGTTGGAAAAATAAGATAGCTTTTTTTGCCTTTCTTTGCAAAGAATAATGCCATTGCAATGCCAAAAGAACTCTTGCCAATCCCAGTTGGAGCTACGGCGGCGAAGCTTTCTCCTCTCAGAATTCTTTTTGCCCAAAATTTCTGCAATGCTCTTGGCCTTCCTATAGCTTTTTCAAAGAAGCTAAAGAATTCATTGATTATTTCTTCTTCTTTTGCATAGCAAAGTGGCTTATTTTTTTCCTCACATTTATTTAAAGCTATTTCCTCAGTAGCTAAATCTTTTTTGCATATGGGGCATAGATTTGCATATTTTGCTTCAATCATGCAATTTTTCCTTTATTTTGTGCAATAGTTCAGCAGGACTTTTTACAGGATACTCTATTTCCTCCAAAATTTGTTCAATATCCTTTCCCATTATTTTCATTCCCGCCAGTCTTTCCTTAAGCTTTTCTTTTTCTACAGGGAAATCTAAGCCCTTTATCTCCGCCAGAACATGAACAGCCCAATCTATACCCAAAGCTTCTGCTTCCTCCTTCTTCAATTCAACTTTTTCTAACTCGCCAGCCTGCTTTAGCTTTTTATAAGCAAGTTTTGCAATTCCTCCTGCAATATGCTCTCCCGGCTTCTCTCCGCCTTCCATAACATATTCTTTAACTTTCTCCTCATCTGCTGTTGCAATATTTTTTGCAGTTTGCTCGGTTATGCCCAAAATTTCTGCTATCTGGCTGTATGTCTTGAATGCCTCATTTTTAAGCACAATTACATATGCAGCTTCTGCCAAAGAAGGAAGCCATGTTAGGTTGCGATATTCAACCAGCTTTTTCAATCCTCCCAAAATTTTTATACTCTCCATAAAAACTTTTTCAGCCATTTCATCTATATTTCCACCAACAGGTTTTATAACCTCCATCTCATCACCTCCTTATATATTCTGCCAGAGGAGCTATAATTTCGACAGTTCCTAACTCAGTAATTTCAAAAACCCATGTCCTTGTATCATGTCCAGCCAGCCTGCAACCATCAATTCTTATTGTCCTTATAACATCTCCTATTGGCTTCTTATACAATGTTGCCTCTCTCTGACTCATTATAAGCTTTTTATCAACAACAATCGTCCCATCGACAATATGAGCAACAGCAAGCCCTCCAGCAGCCTCAACGCTTTCCGAAGCTTGAGCACTCCTTTTTTGAGAAATAAACAAGCCAGTTTGCTTCCACTTTTTGAGAAAATTGAAGAATTGCCTTACAATCTGGCGAGCCATCATTTCCTTATGCTCATACAGGCCAGTTATGCTATCAATAATAACATTTGTCACCTTTTTTTCTTTAATGGCATAAGCCATTGTATCCATTAATGTTTTTGGATTCTCTCTAAGCTCTTCCTCAGCTGAAGCATCTATTACAACAATATTTTCCTGAGTTTCTTCAAAATCTAAGCCCAGTACTTTGCATTTTTCTTTTATTGCGTTGTATAAAAAGTTGGCTGGACTTTCTACAGTAACAAACAAAACTTTATAGCCTTTCGATGCCTGATAGGCAGCAAACTGCTCAGCAAACAAACTTTTTCCAGTATCGGGTGTGCCAGTAATGTTAAATATAGATAAGTAGGGCAAGCCCCCTAACGGTTTTTTAACTAATGAGCCATCTTCCTCTTCCACCTTAAAAAACATCTCATCTAATTTTGTTCCTGTTGGTATGCCGAATAGTTTTGGCGCCTTTGTTTCAAGCTCTTTCAACTCATAGTATCTATGCTCTGGCATTAGAAATATATGGATAACCTATTAATAAATATTATGAGAGGATTTTTAATGAGAATTGTTTATCGCATCCGTTCCATGAGAAGCCAATAACAACATTTCTTTCATTCAAACTTGCTATAAAAATTAAAGTAGGGAAGAGCTACGGATATCCTCCTATTTTTAGGCTTGGGTCTCCAAGCAAAACCCACTGTTGCACCGTCTTTTCATCTATCCAATCCCATCCCAAATCTGGATACCACCAACACTCTGGCAAAGTAAATTCCTTGAAATTGTGTATATAGCTATTTATTGTTTGCACATAATTTATGCCTAGTGTATCATATCTATGCTCTCCATACTGCCTAAAGAATTCTGATGTAATCCATCCATCTCCTGCACCAACAGTACACCATTCTCCTTCCCAACCCCATCCATAGCCGGTGTTGCCCATTGATGCTATTGCTCCAGTGTTAGGCAGTTTAACAAGATACCATGATAGACATTCTGGAACAAGCTGTCCATATGTATGCATCCATATATTTTTTCCTATGAACAGCAAGAATAAATGCAATACAGATGGTATTGCTGATACATTAAACTGGCTATTGTGGCAACCTCCAATAACTGTAATTGGCCATTTCCCTTCATTTGATATTTCTTTCAATGGGAACAATGGGAAGCCAATGTATGGGAAGTAGCCCTTCACCTGAGATACAACGAGTCCAGCAAGTTGGGCATGCCCTCTGTTTCCAGGTATTCCGGGCAAATGATCTCCCCAGAAGCCGGGGCTTCCATGGCCAGAGAGAAAAGCAAATCCATATCCATTGCTGTACGCATTTATTACATCATCCATGCCAGTATATCTTCCATTAGAAGTCCATAGTATATCTTTTTCAAAATCATCAGGCATGTAATACAATGCTCCTCCTCTTCCATGCAGTTCTTTTTCTCCTGTAACCCATTCTCCTTCATAATACATTTC
>CAZBXJ010000172.1:0-2777 GCA_964495775.1 uncultured Thermoplasmatales archaeon
ATATGGAGAGTATGTTAGTGCTGTTAAATGGAAGAACATAGTGAATGAAATTAGAGCCAATATGCCATGCTAATATCATGCTTAATGAAATCAATGTCTATTCCGTTGTTTGAAAAAAACATCTAGCCATAAAACATAAAACCCATCAGGAAATTCTTGTCCCAGAATTGTAAGTAAAACAAATGCAATAATGCATTTCTACTTTTGTAGTTTGTTTCTATAGCCTTTTGCTTTTGTTCTCAAAAATTTTTTATATTATCTGAGCAATTAACTCCATGAGATGTTCTAAAAACTGGCAAAAAGATTTGCTCTTCATATTTTATGTGCTTATTATTATGCCCTTAATTTCCATAATCTATTTTGGATATGCCCTCACAAATTTTGATTTTTATGTTTCTTTAGCTGGAGGTATTGCGTTATGGCTCATTTTGATTCCTTATCCTGTATATTGGTACATCAAGAACAGAATTTTTATATGAATTTAAAATTCCACAATATGGGCAGGGAAGAATACCTCGGCTTGTATGCAGGAATAGGAGATGTTTTGCAAGGTGATAAAAGGCTTGGAGAATGTATATTCAATTTGGAAATATTTATGCTTCCATCAGGAAAAATAGAGGCTGAAGGCATGATTGTTGAGGTTACCGAGGGAGATTTTGATTTTAAGGATAAAGAGGTTACTTTCAAACTTTCAGGCATAATAAGCAGAGACCACACTTTCTATTTTGCTGAATTCCCTTGCAAAATTAGTCCCGCAACATATCCAAAATTTATAGTTACCGATGTAGAAGAGCTATTCAATAATTTGAGAGAACCTACACCTGAGGAGAGAAAGGAATTAGAATCTAATCTTTAAAAACTCTTTTTTTGCTTTTTTTCTAGCCAGCTTAAAGTAAAGAGTAAATTTTGTTCCCTCGCCCACTTTGCTTTCCACATCAATTTTTCCATTATATCTATCCATCAATTTTTTGACTATATAAAGACCCAATCCGCTTCCTCCGCCCTTCCGCCAACCTTCTTCAAATATTTTTGGCAGGTCTTTCTCATCAATGCCCTTTCCATCATCTTTCACATAAACTTTGTAATGATTGTTTTCGAATTCTCCATATATCATAATGTTCTTGCATTCAGCATGCTGTAAAGCATTTTTTATTAGATTGATAAAAACCTCCTTGATTAGATTATCTGCATATATTATAGCATTGTCTAAATTGCATGATATTTTCACATTCTTTTTTATAGCTTCTCCTTCAAATTCTCCACAGATTTTTTCAACGATTTCCTTTATATTTATGCCTTCCAATTTGCTTTTACTTTTTCTGATTTCCTCAGCCTTTCTTACACTTTCTATTAGCCTGTTAGAGCCAGTTATAGCATCCTTTATTTTTTTAAGGAATTCTTTTTGTTTTTTTGTTAATTTTGTCTTTTCAAGCAATCCTAAATATCCTAACGCAATTTCATTTTTGTTGAAAATATCGTGTCTCAGCAATGAATTATAAAATTCAGCCTCTCTTTCCTTTTCCTTTTCTTTAGATATGTCCTGTAGCAAAACAATTGTTTCTCCATTAAGCTTCAAAGCATGTTCAGAAACAAAAACTTCTTTTCCTTTTCCTTTCCACTTGGAAACAAAATTTTCTAATTTTCCATTTTTTAGTTTTTTAAAAAACTCATCTCTTTTTTCTGCAAACTCATCTATCTTTTTATTTTTCAATTCAGAAAAACTGTAGCCAATCAATTCTTCAAATTTATCATTAACATAAACAAAAAATCCTTTTTCATCTATTTTGTAAATTGGGAAATGCTGTAGTATTTTTTCAAATCCGTTCAATTTTTCAAGAGTTGCAGAGGCTGATGTTGAAATGAATTGCAAAAGATTTCTTTTCTTTTCATCAATCTCTTCATATACTGCAATCTGATATTCGATTTTATCTTCTTTATATATTGGAAAAAGATAAATCGCATCCTCTATTACATCTCCCTCATTTATTTCATATTTTATTTTTAGAGATTCAACAGCTTTTTCAACATTTTGCAATAATTCTTCCTCATTTTTACTCCTCAATATATCCTTTATGAAGGAGAAAATATCTTCCCTTATATAAAATTCAATGTTGTCATCCACCCGTATCTTTACTAATGCCTTTTTATCATTTACGAAAATCTCTTTTTCACATTCTCCTTCACGAATTGCATCTTCAATTGCATCTAATAAGCTCTCTCTATTCTCTGCCAAATCAAAAATATTTTTACCTTCCAAATCCTTCCATTCTTCTTTTGCATATATTATATTCCCCATAAAATCTGAAATAAAAGATGGCTCCTCCACATCCAATTTTTTTGCAACCCCCAGAATCTCGTTATCTCCCTTAACAAAACTTATTTTGAAACTTTTTCTTCCATCAATATTCATTAGTAATTTCGTGCTTGCAACTTTTTTTCTCTGCAATTCAACAAATGCGCCAGCCAGCTTCTTTTTGTCGGTATGCAAAACAATATCATTAAAATTCTTCTCAATAACTTTTTCAAACTCGCCTGTTGCATCTATTATTTTGCCTTTTTCATCTAACCTGAAGAATGAATAGCCTTCTAGAAGCTTTAGAAGTTCTTCCACAACACAATTAATTGTATATTATATTAAAGTTATGGCTAAGAACTGGCATATGAAGGAATTTATTATGGCTATGATGGCAATACCATTTCATTATATATATACATTTTCATCCTGTAATGTCAAGTAACATCGGTAACATTTTTTGAAAAATATACATTGGCAGGAT
>CAZBXJ010000173.1:0-2777 GCA_964495775.1 uncultured Thermoplasmatales archaeon
GTTGCCATGATACCCTCTTCCATGCAACAATAAGCCAATAACAACCATTTCTTTTTTCATTTATTCATCAAACCCTTTTTCCGAATAATAAAAGCTCATTGCCTGGGTTTGAATTCCGACGAGGAACTGCAAAAATATGATATTTTATCAAAAGCATATGAAGAAAAAAATAGATAAGAAGCGAGGAATTCTTTTCCTCATTCTTTGGAAAAATGCTTGTAGCGAAATTATTATAGATGAAAAAGATATAACGTATTAAGAGGGGTGAAAATGGAAAGGAAAAAACTCGCAATACTAATGGCTTTAGCTGTTGTTTTACCTATTCTAACAGGCTGTATTGAAAAAGTGAGGGAAGTGAGCGGTTTTGATATGGAAACCATAGATAGCATTGAATCTGAAAGGAATTATGATGCTCAGCCAATTATTGTCAGCATGAAAAATCCCTTCTATGCTCTTATTGCCACTCCAATTGCTTTGTATTATGATGGCGACGCTCAGCATGTTCAGCCATTATTGGTGCAGAATTTTAGCAATCCTTCCAAATCCGTAAACAGATTTAAGAACTTTTATCCTGCATCCTATTGGGAGATTAGAGATGGGAGTCCTGAAAATGTTTCCATTGAATTAGTTGATAAAGTTTGGAAGAGGAGTGATGCGGTAATTTTGATTGAAGATAGCTTTGAGGGTTATAAGCTTGGAGTTGCTGCCGTGCCATTAGCAAGCTATCTTAATATTCCTGTTATAGTTGCAAATGATACTAACAATGTTAAGAGTTTGCTCAAAAAACTTGGTGTCAAATATACATTTGTTTGTGGAAACCTAAAAGGATATGGCATGACATGGAGATTTGATAGCGTTGAAGAAATAAATGATTTTATGATTTCTTTCCTTAAAAATAGATTTGGAGATGTAAATTACATAACAATGACGAATCCATTAGATATAAAGAGAGTTAGAGTATTAAATGAGACATCCTATGAATTTGAAAATGAAACTGCATCTGTTTGTGTTTTGCCGGCGCAGAGCATAAATGCAGCTTTAAGAGGATTTTTCAGCATAAATCATTTTGAAATTCCAGATTATAAGTATGCTCGCTTAAAAATAGATTTGATAAATGGAAATTCAGAACATGTAAGCGAGCTGGGAGATGATTTGCTTTTGCTTATCATGGCTCCAGATAATGAAACATATGTATATACATCAACTGCAGCAGGAATTCCTGAAGTGGAAAATGGCGACATTGTTGTTGATAAAGTTCATTATGAAACAATCATTTACAACAAGCCAGGAAAATATACTACACAGGTTTTGGGAAGATGGATTTCAACACTTAACGGAAAATACATTTTAAAAATAAAAGTTGAAGAGCTTGACAGTCCTCTTGAACCATTGATGAAAAATCTTTCCTGCATGGCACCTTATTTGACAGCATATCATAAAGGAATTGTTTTTGCAAATACAAGCTTTGCATTTGCAGGAAATGAAAGTATTGGCATAGAAGGAGTGGTTTATCCATCAACAAATGAAAAATTGGTAGAGCCTTGTAATGAACATGTGCTAAAGATTCATCAACAACTAAACAAGCTTTTAGCAAAAATTGCAAATATATCTGCAAATGATTTGGAAGCATTATGGAGGTATTATAGGGAGAATCCAATACACATTGCAATAATGGCAGACCCAACAATGATTCCAATGTATTACTATCACAATCCTGATAGCGATAACATTATTGGAGTGCAGCTTCCAAGCGATTTTATTTATGGTGATATTGATCCAAAGCCGGAGGATGTGGAAAACAATTCATTTACATACTGGCCACAAATGGAAAATGCTGTTGGAAGAGTAACAGGATGGAATGCAGAAGAATGCTCTGCTTTGATAGCAAGAACAATTTTCTACAATGAAATTATAAATAAGCTTGGAGAGTGGAAAAACAATGCAACTGTGCAGACAGGAGCAGGCTTGGAATTCCAATGGGTACCAATATTAACTCCACTTTCCAACATGCTTTCAGGAGGGCATGAACCTACAAAATGGCCAAGCGGAGAGAGCTTATTCATAAATATGAGATTGGGAGCAGATTTGGAAAAGGGAGGATATAATGTAAGAAGAACGCATTTATTGGCATCGCAAAGAGAAGGATTTAAAGATTTGCATAAGTATACAACCCGCCTAAACATTGTTTTCCCAAGATTTATTGAATTGATTAGCGGGGAGAGAGTTGTAAAAGGAGGGAAATACCAGGAAAATAGCAATTTCATATTTGCTTTTAACCATGGAATTTATTATCTCTACGAATCTGGAGATGTTTTGCTTGATTCCCGTGGCTTCCCACCGGTAACATGGCTCAGCAGATTTATACCATTATTATCAAGCGGTTTATCCAGCAAAGGAGCTTATTCTGTTAGATATGTTGTCAATATGGATTTCGGACCAAGCGTTGTATTTGTGGAAAGCTGTATAGTGGGAAGAACAGATGGTTTGTTGCCAGAGAATTGCTTAACGCAGGCTTACTTGCATTCTGGTGTAAATGCAATTGTTGCATCAACAAGAGTAACAGCAGACCCAGGCTATCTTGAGCCAGGAAAAATATTCAAAGGATTTGGAATATGGGGCTTTTTAAATGCCACAAAAAATCTTTTGCTGCATAGAGAATATCCAGAACCCCATTTTGGAGCAGTTATTGCAGAAGATTTCATTTTGGATTTGATAGAGAATGATTCAACAGTAGGAATGGCATTAAGAAATGCAAAAAATAAGTATTTGCCAAAAGA
>CAZBXJ010000174.1:0-2773 GCA_964495775.1 uncultured Thermoplasmatales archaeon
TACCAAAAACAATATTAAGTAGTGCATCTTAGAAAAAATGTGAAATGCAAAAGATGCGGATGCGAAAAGAAAGAAGATGGCTGCCCCTGTCCTGTTTGTGGGTATGGTGAAATGTTTAGCATTCATTGGTGATTAAAATGAAAAACCAGGAGATTGCAAAAATACTGTATGAAATTGCGGATTTGCTGGAAATAGAAGGAGTCGAATTTAAACCTCGTGCATATAGAAGGGCAGCTCAAAATATAGAGAGTTTAAGTGTTGATATAGAGGAATTGTACAAAAAAGGGCAACTCGATAAGATACCTGGCGTTGGCAAAAGCATAGCAGAAAAAATAAAAGAATATCTGGAGACAGGAAAAGTTAGAAAGCTTGAAGAGTTGAGAAAGAAAATTCCTGTAGATATAGAAAGTTTGTCAGCTGTTGAAGGACTTGGACCAAGAATGATTAAAACTTTATATGAAAAGCTTGGAGTTAAAAATTTAGATGATTTGGAAAGAGTTTGTAGAGAAAGAAGACTCCGCCGCCTCAAAGGATTTGGAGAAAAGCTGGAGAAAAAAATTCTGGAGAATATACAGTTAGTTAAGCAGAGGCAACAGCAAAGATTTTTGCTTGGTTTTGTTTTGCCTGAAGCAAATGCTATTGTAGAGGAATTGAAACCTTATGTTAAGAAAATAAGCCTGGCTGGTTCAATAAGGAGAAGGAAAGAAACAATAGGGGATGTTGATATTTTAGCTGTTGCAGATGAACCAGAATATGTCATGGATTTGTTTACTGGACTGAAAAGAGTCGAGAAAGTATTGGCTAAAGGAAAAACAAAGTCATCGGTTAGGCTTTATGGCGGGATACAGGTTGATTTGAGAATTGTTGAAGAGGAAAGTTTTGGCTCAGCTTTGCAATATTTTACAGGGAGTAAAGAACACAATATAGAAGTGAGGAAGATTGCAATTAAGCATGGATACAAGTTAAATGAATATGGTTTATTTAAAGGAGAAGAAAAGATAGCTGGAAAGGATGAGGAAGAGGTTTATAAAGCTCTCGGGATGCAGTGGATTCCCCCAGAGTTAAGAGAGAACAGGGGAGAAATAGAAGCTGCTTTAAATGGAAACTTGCCAAAGCTTGTTGAATATGAAGATGTTAAAGGGGATTTGCAAATGCACACAAAATGGAGTGATGGAGCAAATACTATTGAAGAAATGGTGCAGGAGGCGAAGAAGCTCGGGCATAAATTCATAGCAATAACAGACCATGTAGGAAGTTTAAAAATTGCTGGAGGGATGGATGAAGAGGATGTAAAAGAACAAGCTAAGGAAATAGAAAAACTAAGGAAAAAGTATGATGATATTTACATTTTCCATGGAGTGGAAGCAAATATTATGAAAGATGGTAGCTTAGATGTTAGCAATAATTTGCTTAAGGAAGTTGATTTGGTTTTGGCGAGCGTACACTCTGCTTTTAGAATGGATGAAAAAGAAATGACTAAAAGAATTATAAAGGCAATTGAACATGAATATGTTGACATCATAGCCCATCCTACTTGCAGAATAATCCAGAAAAGAGAACCAATAAAACTCGATATAGAAAAAGTTTTTGAAGCTGCCAAGGAAAATGAAGTTATAATGGAGATAAATGCATATCCGGATAGGCTTGATTTAAATGATATTCATACAAAAATGGCTATAGAAATGGGAATAAAGATATCAATAGGAACTGACGCTCACAGCAAAGACCACCTGAAATTTTATGAACTTGGAGTGGCTGTTGCAAGAAGAGGATGGGCAGAAAAGAAGGACATAATAAATACTTATAGCATAGAAGAGCTAAGAAAATTATTCCAGAAATGAAAGAAATATGGGAAAATTTAGTTAGATTTTAGATAAACCCAGATTTTCAACATTCATTAGCTGAAAAATCATAAGTTTTCCAAACATTATTGGAGAGATTACACAGATTTAGGTTATTAAAAATGAAGTATTTACTCATTGAGGACAAATAGCATAATAAAATTCCATTATTCATTTATATTTCCATTTCATTTAGATTCTATGGAAGTGCCATTTTATGTTGCAAATGCTTTTACAAATAAGCCATTTAAAGGAAATCCAGCAGGCATTGTTTTAGAAGCTGATTTGTTAAACGAAGAACAGATGCAGAAGATAGCATCGGAATTAAAATGCTCAGAAACTGCTTTTCTTATGAAAAGTGAAAAAGCAGATTATAAGCTTAGATATTTTTCTCCCATAAAAGAGGTAGATTTGTGTGGGCATGCAACAATAGCAACTTTTTATACTCTGTTTAAAGAAGTAAGATTAAAAGAAAAAGAAATAAAAGTAGAGACAAAAGCCGGAATTATTGGTATAGAAATTGGGGACAAAATTTATATGGAACAGCTTGAGCCGGTATTTAAAGAAGTAGAAATAAATAAAGAGGAAATTGCAGAATCATTGGGAATAGAAGAAAATAAAATTGGAGATTTGCCAATAGAGGCTGTTTCAACAGGCTTATTTTCTTTAAATATTCCAATAAAAGATTTAGAAACAATGCAGAAAATGAAACCGAATTTTAACAAAATAAGAGAAATTTGTTTAAAGCTTGGTGTAGGTTCATTTTTCGTTTTTACTTTTGAGACAATAGACAAAAGTTGTTTTATCCATGCAAGATGCTTTGCCCCCTTATATGGAGTAAATGAAGATCCTGTTACTGGCACCGCCAACGCCGCTCTGGCAGCATATCTCAAAAAGAATAATTTATTGATGAAAAATGAATACAAAGCGGA
>CAZBXJ010000175.1:0-2772 GCA_964495775.1 uncultured Thermoplasmatales archaeon
ATATGGGCTGCTCATTTCCTTCTTTAAAATAGAATTTTTCTTCAAATGGTCCAAGATTTGCCAAGAAATTTTTGTGATACAGGCCAATGCTATTTGGTTGCACTATGACTGCTGAATTATAAACAATGCCTTTCCTTTCTTCAATTGGCATTCCAAAAATTATTATGCAATCATTTTCCTTAGCAATCTCTTGTAATTTTTTTACAGACTCACCATTTATATTTTCAGCTAAAGAAAAAACCTCCTCCTTACAAATATAACCAGTTAGTGACATCTCTCCAAAAACATATATGTCTGCCTCTTCACTTTCTATAACTTTTTCCATTTTTCTTATATTCTTCTTTTTATTGCCAACTTTTGGATTTATATTGGTTAAGCAAACTTTCATCGCAAGAAATAAATTTCACTCTTTTATAACTTTGCATGTTAAAAATAGATGAAGAAAAAGTTACAGAAATAATTGTAAATTTTATTAAGGATTACACAGATAAAGCGGAGAGAAAAAAGATTGTTTTGGGTTTATCTGGTGGAGTAGATTCTTCAGTTGTTGCAAAGTTAGCAACAATGGCATTAGGAAAAGAGAATATATATGCTTTATTTTTGCCTGATATATCTACACCTTTAGAAGATTTTGAACATTCTCGCTACATGGCAAAATTACTTGAAATAAATTATAAAGTCATAGATATCTCTCCTATCGTTCATTCAATAACGAATATATGTGGTGAAATGAACGAAATAACATTAGGGAATGTTAAAGCAAGGATAAGAATGCTCCTCCTCTATCAGGTGGCAAATGAAAAAAATGCTCTAGTTTGTGGAACATCAAATAAAACAGAGCTCCTTACAGGATATTTTACAAAGTACGGTGATGGAGCATCAGATTTTATGCCTATCGGAGATTTATATAAAACGCAGGTATACCAGCTTGCAGAATATTTGGAAATACCAGAGGAAATAATAAAGAAACCACCTACAGCTGGATTATGGAAAGGACAAACAGATGAGAAAGAGTTGGGTATATCCTATGATAAATTAGATAAAATATTATATGGAATTGAAAGAAGGATGGAAAAGAAAAAAATTGCAGAAATTGCTGGAGTAGATGAAAAAGAAGTAGAAAGAATATATGAAATGGTTTGCAAAAATGAACATAAGAGAAGGTTTGCACCAATTCCAAAAATTGGTTTTAGAACAGTTGGTATTGATTGGAGACAACCATTAAAGTTATAATCCTAAAGCCTTTTCCAGCTCATCATACTTTTTATGCAGAATTTTCAAAGCTTCTATCAAAGCTTCTTTTGCAGTCATTGATCCATCTGTTTCATATTGCATTATTATGCGTGTTTCATCCCCTTTAACTTCTATTGCCTTTCTTTTACATACTTCCATGCATGTTTTGCATAAAATGCAATCTTCAATGTTTTTTATTACGAGTTTATTCTTCTTTACTTCTAATATGCCTCTTGGACAGGCTTTTACACATTCCTTGCATAAATTGCATTTTTCTTCATTTATCTCTATTACTGGATAATATTTGTATCCTATACCACATACAACCTGCCATTTTGCGTGTTTTTTGCCCGTTCCCAGCTCTGCCTCTGCCTCTAAAATAAGTCGCTGATTTTTCAATAATTTGACAATGGGTATCTTATCATCTACAACAGCCCACATTGGATCCTCTGGCACCAAATCGCCAGAGTAAACAACACATTCTCCTTCTTTGCTTAAATGATAGTGAACTGTACAGCTCGGACAACCTTTTCCTCCACATGCACATTCCTCTCTAAAGTTGAGTAAATCGAGGCGAGTAGGCAAAGGTATCATTCCGAGACGATGTGCAATAATTTCATCAAAAAGAGCAGAGGTATTGTCATATATTGTTACAGTTTCAATTGCAAGCTTGGGTATATCAGCTATCAACGTTCTTCTTATTGCATTTACAAAATAAGGAGTGGCATCTTCAAACAAGATTTTGGCATAGTTATCCTTCAATTCCAAAAACTTGAGCTTCATACCCTTCTTCCTCTTCTTCCTCCTTTTTCCCTACAACCATCATGAGGCAAGGGCGTAACATCTTCAATTCTTCCTATTTTCAATCCTGCTCTTGCCAAAGCCCTAATTGCCGCCTGCGCTCCTGGACCGGGGCTTTTGCTTCTTCCTCTTCCTATCCCTCTAACTTTAATATGAATTCCTTCTATTCCCTTCTCCTTAATTTCTTCAGCAACCCTCTGAGCAGCAATCATTGCTGCATATGGAGAGGGTTCATCTTTATCAGCTTTAACAACCATTCCGCCAGAGCATTTTGCAAGGGTTTCAGCTCCAGTTATATCTGTTACAGTTATAATTGTGTTATTATGGGATGCAAATATATGTGCTATAGCCCACTTTCCCATTTTATCCCTCCTTAGCCTTTACTTCTTCTTTTCTCAGCATTACTTCTTCAGCTTTTGGACGCATAGGATGAAGCTCATCATTTAAAGGTGAGGAATATGAATATGTGATGTGATCTTCTTCTTCCTTCTTTACTAAATAAGAGGGAACCCTTACCTTTCTTCCATTTATAGCAATATGTCCATGAACAATAAATTGGCGAGCTTGCTTTGGTGTTTTAGCTAAACCATGTAAATATACTAAAGTTTGTAATCTCCTTGCCAAAATATCCTCAACTGTCAAAGCTAAAACATCATCAAGAGTTGCATTTTCTGGCAATATACCAAGTTTAGCCAATCTTTTTAATAACTTCTCTTTTTCTTTTTCTGCCTGCTCTTC
>CAZBXJ010000176.1:0-2771 GCA_964495775.1 uncultured Thermoplasmatales archaeon
GCGAAAGCCCGCGCGAGTTCGAATCTCGCTCCCCGCGCTATCCATATTTTTGTTGTAAATGAATGGAGTGGATGTTATTGTTTATTTGAGTAAGATTATTTAACACCTCATTTTTCATTGTATGAATAAACAGTTAATGAACTCCATCCATCATTTTAAGGTATAAATCCTCTGAAAAACAATTTTTCATTAAATCAGCTAATAGTGGTAAAACTAATGAAGGACTGAATTTGATTATATCTATTTTCCTCCTTCATTTATCACCGAAATCAATTAATCTTCTAATCCATTATCTTAAGAGTGAAAATTGATGAACTACCAATAAACAAAGGAATAAAAGAGATGCTCAAGAGGAAGGGCATAAAAGAGCTTTATCCACCTCAAGCAAAGGCGTTGCCAATTGCATTGGAAGGAAAAAATGTAGTAGTTGCTATTCCAACAGCAGCTGGAAAAAGTTTGATTGCTTATATACCTATTTTGCAAGCGGCTTTAAAAGGAGAAAAGAGTTTGTATATTGTTCCTTTGAGGGCTCTGGCAAGAGAAAAATATGAAGATTTACTCGACTTTAGCGAGTTAGGAATAAAAGTTGGTATTTCTACAGGAGATTTAACAGACAAAGGAACACATTTAGGCAAATATGATATTTTAGTTTGTACTAGTGAAAAAGCTGATTCATTGCTCCGTCATAAAGCAGAGTGGCTTAATGAAATAAGAATTGTTGTTGCAGATGAAATCCATTTGCTCCATGATGCTTCAAGAGGACCAACTTTAGAAATTACTTTAGCCAAATTAAGACTGTTGAATGAGCCACAAATCATTGCCCTTTCTGCAACAATAAAAAATGCACATGAAATAGCAAGCTGGCTCGATGCAGAGCTTATTGAATCAGAGTGGAGACCCGTTCCTTTAAAAGAAGGTGTTTTGTTTGGAAGAAAAATTTATTTTTTAGATGGAAGTGTAAAGCAAATAAAAAATCCAAAACTTGAAGGGCTTGTTGAGGATGTTCTGGCTGAAGATGGACAGGCATTAATTTTTGTTAATACTCGCCGCCTTTCCCAGTCAACAGCTGAAAAGTTGGCGGAGATAACAAAAAAGTTTGTGGGAGATGAAGCAAAAGAAATTGCAAGAAAAATACTGGAAGGAGAGGAAATCAATATCATTTCAAAGAAGCTGGCAAAATGCGTTGCAAATGGAATTGCATTTCATCATGCAGGACTGAGTAGCAAACAAAGGAAGGAAATTGAAGATGCTTTTAAAAAAGGAATAATAAAGGTTATTGTAGCCACACCTACACTTGCAGCAGGAATTAATTTGCCAGCTCGTCGAGTCATAATAAAAAGTTTGTGGAGATATGCTGAAATGGAAGGCTACATGCAACCCATTCCTGTTTTAGAAATAAAGCAAATGATGGGGAGGGCTGGCAGACCAGGCTATGATAAGGAAGGAGAAGCCATTTTGATAGCAAAGAATAAAATTGAAAAGGAGAGAATATGGAAAGAATATTTAGAGGCAGATGTTGAGCCAATATATTCAAAGCTTGCCTCTGAGCCAGCCTTAAGAATGCATTTACTAGCTTTAATAGCAACAGATTTTGCTGTATACTGGGATGAAATAATTGATTTTATGAAAAAAACATTTTATGTTCATCAGCTTGGAGTTGTGCCAGAAGAAAGAATATGGGAAATTATTGATTTTTTGGAGAGAAATGAATTTATTGAAAGTAAAGGTGAGAGATGGAAAGCCACTTTGTTTGGATATAAAACCGTCTCCTTGTATTTGGACCCTCTTTCAGCTTTAAAAATGAGGATGGCATTGGAAGGAAAAATTGGAACAACATTTTCATATTTACACGCAATATGCTCCACTCCAGATATGAGATGTTTATTTTTATCCAGAAGAGATGAGGGATGGTTAGAAGAAAAGATAGAGAAGGAGAAGTTTTTACTGCCGATACCATCTCCCTATGATGCAGATTATGAATGGTTTTTAATGGAAGTAAAAACAGCTTGTTTGCTTGAAGACTGGATAGAGGAAAAGAAAGAGGATGATTTAATAAATAAATACCAAGTAGGGCCGGGAGATATACATGCGAGGGTGGAAACAGCGGAATGGCTTTTATATGCAATGCAAGAATTGGCAAGACTTTTCAATTTTGATGTCGTTCCGTTATTGGCTAAATTAAGGCTTAGGGTGAAATATGGTTGCAGGGAAGAATTGCTCAATTTAGTTAAGCTTCAGGGAATAGGGAGGGTAAGAGCAAGGACTCTTTATAAGCATGGTTTCAAAAGCATATCCATGCTCAGAAAAGCAAGCGTTGCAACGCTCGCATCACTTCCTGGCATAGGAGAGAAAATTGCAAAGCAAATAAAAGAGCAAGTGGGATGATATAAAAGCATAAGTTTATTGATATATAAATGAAACAAGCCAAAGCCTGCCATAATTTATTATTTTATCTCAACTCTTTCTCCAGTCACCATATAATGAACTTTTTCAGCAATCTTACATGCATGGTCTCCGCACCTTTCTAAATAACGGGCAATCATCATATAGTGTGCACATCTTGTAATGGTAGCTGGATTTTCCATCATATAAGTTATGCATTCTCTGAATATTGACCATCTCAGCGCATCTAAAGCATCATCTCTTTCCTCAAAATCTTTAATAAGAGATATATCTTCTGTTTCAAATGCTTTCAATGCATCATCTATCATTTTGCATACCAGCTCTGCCATGTATGGAATTTCAACAAGTTTTGCCACATGTGGCTTATC
>CAZBXJ010000177.1:0-2765 GCA_964495775.1 uncultured Thermoplasmatales archaeon
GCAAAAGATGGATGAATGAAACTACATTTTCAAGAGCTAAAAGAGAATATGGAGAATATGTAAGTGCTGTTAGATGGAAAAACATAGTAAATGAAATTAGATTCCAATATGCTATGTTAAATGTCATGCTCAATGGAATTAATGTTTATTCCATTGTTTGAATAAACATAAAATTTGCAATAGTCAAACAATGGATCCGAGAATCTCAATGTTATGGAATTGTGCCACACAGCATAAATACAAAAAATTTTAAGATGAAATTATATGTAAATCAATGAAAGTAAGCATTGTGTTGCCGACACTAAATGAAGAAGAAGGAATAGGGATTACTATCGACTCTATTAAAAAAGAAGAATTCAAAAAAAGAGGATGGGATTTAGAAATATTGGTTGTAGATGGGAATTCAATAGATAGAACAGTTGAAATTGCAAAGAAAAAAGGAGCAAAAGTTATAATTGAGCCAAGAAAAGGATATGGAAGAGCCTATAAAACTGGATTGAAGGAAGCAGACGGAGATATTATTGTTACAGGAGATGCAGATGGAACCTATCCTTTTGATAAAGTTCATGAATATATTGATTTAATGCTGAAAGAAAATTTGGATTTTATAACAACAAACAGATTTGCTGGTTTATCAAAAAAAGCAATGAGTTTTAAGCACAAAATAGGAAATTTAATTTTATCTTTAACCCTCCGCCTCCTCTATGGCATAGATATAAAAGATTCTCAATCTGGAATGTGGATAATAAGAAAAAAAGCTCTGGAGAAAATAAAGCCATTGGAAGAATTTCATGATGGGATGCCATTCTCGGAGGAAATAAAAATAGAGATGTTTAAAAATAAGGAAATAAAAGCAAAAGAAATTCCTTCATGCCTGTATGAAAGGAAAGGAGAAGCTAAACTGCAATCTTGGAAGGATGGCTGGGAGAATTTTAAATACTTAATAAAGTATAAGTTTAGAGGATAAAAATGGATATATTTCTGCTACTATGGATTTTTTTTATAGGAATTCTATTTGGTTTTCTTACTGGAAGCGTTATTATATACCGTAAAGTCGCTGTTCCTTTGAAAAAACAAAAGAAAAGCATGGCTTCTTTATATGGGAAAATAACAGAGCAATTTGCTCCTTTTATGAAAGATTATCCATATGATACAAAAAAATTCAGATTTATTGGCTCACCCATTGATGGCATACAATTTGAAGATGACAAGATAATTTTCGTTGAATTCAAATCTGCTGGGGGAAAATTAAGCCAAGAGCAGAAGAAAATTAAAAAACTCGTTGAAGATAAAAAAGTAGAGTGGTTTAGCTTTGAGATAAAATGGGAGTAGATTTAAAGCCTTTAATTGTAGCAAAGCAAATAAGTTTGCATGATTTGAAAGGGAAAGTTGTTGCTATCGATGCCTACAATGCAATGCATCAATTTCTTTCCATAATAAGGCAGAGAGATGGCACTCCATTAAAGGATTCAAAAGGCAGAATAACCTCTCATTTATCAGGATTGCTTTATAGAACAGCAAATTTAGTGGAAGAAGGCATTAAACCAGTTTATGTTTTTGATGGCAAACCACATCCTTTGAAATTAAAAACTCTTGAAGAAAGAAAAGCTGTAAGGGAAGAGGCAAAAGAAGAATGGATTAAGGCATTGGAAGCAGGTGATTTGGAGGAAGCATTTAAAAAAGCAGTAAGAACGAGCAGTATCGATAAAGAAAAGGTGGAAGAAGCAAAAAAATTGCTTGATGCACTTGGCATCCCATATGTTGATGCAAAAAGCGAGGGGGAGGCGCAGGCAGCATATATGAATGCAAGAGGGGATGTTGATATGGTTGCTTCTCAGGACTACGATGCTTTGCTTTTTGGCTCTCCTTTGCTTGTTAGGAATCTTGCCATTACAGGAAAAAGAAAGCTTCCCGATAAGCAAATATATGTGGAAGTTATGCCAGAAGAAATTGAGTTGCAGAAAGTATTGGAGAAAAATGGAATTACAAGAGAGCAATTGGTGGATATTGCCATCTTAATAGGAACTGATTTTAATGAAGGAATAAAGGGAATAGGGCCGAAAAAAGCTTTGCAACTCATTAAAGAATATAAGAGTATTGAAAGGCTAATTGAATTTAAAAAAATACCTGAGATAGAAAATTATGAGGAAATAAGGAAAATATTTCTTGAGCCGGAAGTAAATGAGAATTATGAGTTAGAATGGAGAGAAGTGGATGAAAACAGGGTAATAGATTTGCTTTGCAATGAACATCAGTTTAGTGAAGATAGGGTGAAGAATGCTCTGGAAAAATATAAAAAATTTGCAAAAAGCTTTAAGCAGAAAAGTTTGTTTGATTTCGGATGAAAAAGATTGTAGCAATTTTAGTTCTAGCTTTAATTTTATTAGCCATAATACACAATGTTGGATTGGAAATAAAGGCAATTAAAAATGCAAAAGTTGAAATTTATGATGCAAAATTAGGGAAAATAAATCTAATTCATGGATACGTTACCCTCAATTTAAGCATAAAAATTATAAATAATGAAAGGAAGAAGATAGAGGATTTAGAGGGAAAATTCAACATCTATATCATAAACATTTCTATAGGAGAAATGAATTTTTCAAAAATTGATATTCCCGGCTATTCAAGCAGGAGTGTTAGTATGCGCATCAAAATATATTTTGATAAAGTTGCAGAAAGTATTATTGAAGCAATAAAGGAAATGAAATTCAAAATAATATTGAAAGGATATATTAAAGGCAAGGTATTCTTTTCTTTAATTG
>CAZBXJ010000178.1:0-2729 GCA_964495775.1 uncultured Thermoplasmatales archaeon
CAATGCCTGTAATTCATCTTCAAATTTGCTTGGGCAAATGATAAGTAAATCATAAGTGTCGGGCAAATTAATTTCTCTCAAATCATAGTTCAGCTTTATTTCCGCCTCCTCCGCCACTTCAATTTCTCCTTTTGCAGGAGCATATTTTACTGGAAATATGTGAATGACAACATATGTTATTCTTCTGCCATACTTATTTAATCCTACGCCTATATGGTAGTTATACCATTCTGCAGGAAAAGCTTCCATACTTCCATATATTTCTTTACTTTCTCCTCCAACTACTTTTCCATCAGAAAGGCGAATTCTTGCTGGCATCGGAACAATTTCTTTTGAAATCTTGTATTTGGAGGTATTTTTAACAATGACATCTACACCAATATTTGTTGCACCAAATGGCAATTCTATTACTTTTACCATTTTTGGCAATAGTGGATAGCCAGGCTTAGCAAGCCAGCTATTGCACTCTTTAATAGAAATTTTTACTTGCTCTCCTTCCTTTATTTCTGGCTCAGAAAATTCAATTTTTTCAATGAATTTTGCATTGCCATGCCTCTCTTTTACTTTTATCTCCTCATCAATGCCAACAGTGTTTACTAAAAACAGCAATATAAGCAGAGCTACAACTATTTTCTTCCTCATTTTCCTCCCCTTTTTATAAATGAACCGCATTTATAAATTATTGTGCTAAATGAAAAAGTTAGCTCATTCCACCTTTATATTTCTTGCATCCATTGCATATTGAGATGGTAATTCTATAGTAATAACTGGCGTCCTACCTTTCCTTACTTTTCTAACCACTGCATCACAAATTTCCTTTCCTTCCCTATTCAAAGCTTTAACTTTTTCTCCTTCCTCAGGCAATGGCAGAAATTCATATGGTAGCGTCACCAAAGCCTTATTGCCATCTACCTTAACAACAAAAATAGCCAAGCCAGGACAAATTTCAATGCATTTTCCGCAGCCAACGCATTTCTCATAATCAACAAAAGGCAGAGCATTTATGTTTTCCATTGAAATGGCATTAAATGGACAGGCATCAACGCATGGGTTGCAAGGAATTTCCTGTATGCATTCTATTATGGCTACACCTTTTTTTAATTGCTCTTCAGTAGGCAATCTCAAATCTTCAAGCTCAACTATTCCTTCTGTTTCCCACCTTTTCATAATATTTCCTCCTTATTTCCTCCTTTGCCTTTCTTGGACGCTCTCCAAAATAACCCTGCCTGAATATTTCCAGCTCCTTCATATATTTCTCAATTTTTTCTTCAAAATCTGCAACAGGCTTAATTGAATTTGCAGCGTGCAATCCAGCTATTTTTCCCTCTATCATAGCTGTTGATGCTTCCTCAATGTTTGCCAAATCCCCCGCTACATATATTCCCTCCTTTGTTGTTTCCATATATTCATTATGCAATGCCACCCATCCTCCAGCCTCATTTATAAATGAAATTTCCGCTCCAGTTTGAGCTACCAGCCTAACGCTGGGAGTTAAGCCTACAGCCAAGCAAATGAAATCACAATCAATGTCCATCTCGCTTCCTTCAATAAAATTCCATTTTTCATCCAATTTTGCCACAACAGCTCCTTCCACTCTTCCATTTCCATAAGCTTTCTTTATAGAATGCCTCGTATATATAGGCACTCCACACCTCCTTACTTTTGCAGCATGAACAAAATATCCACCAATCTTTGGTAGAGCTTCCACTATCGCCTTTACTTCCACTCCTGCCTGCAAAAGCTGATACGCCAAAATTAAGCCAACATTGCCAGCTCCAACAATTAAGCCAGCATTTCCAGGCTTAACACCATATACATTCATTAGGGTTTGCACTCCACCAGCTCCATAAACGCCGGGCAAATCATTTCCCTCAAAAACAAGCATATTTTCTTGAGCACCTGTTGCAAAAATAATTTTTTTTGCCTTTATTTCATAAAGTATGCCTTCCAGTTGATTTACCGCCGCCAGAAAATGATAACCCCTGTCATAATAACCAATGACACTTGTATTCAATAAAATCTTCACATTTTCCTTGCCATTCACTTCTTTTTCTAGCTCTTTTGCAATTTCAATTCCTCTTGTCCCAGCCTTTTCCTCCTTACTTCCAAAAAATTTATGTGTCTGCTTTATCAGTTGCCCTCCCAGCTTATGATTTTCATCTATAAGCAAAACATTTGCATATTTTGATGCTTCTATAGCAGCATTTAAGCCTGCTGGCCCCCCACCTACGATGGCAATATCTGCTTCAATTTTTTCTTGCCTGCATTTCCTGTATTCCTTCCAGGGCAGTTCCATATCGTTGTCTTCAACAATCATGCCTTCTTCTACTAATGTAATGCATGTTCTGACATTAGGAATTCCGTTTACTTTCATTAAGCAGGATGAGCATTTTCCTATACCGCAAAAGAAGCCTCTTGGTCTTTGTAACCTTAAGCTTTTACAGAGCACTTTTATTCCATTTGCATGTAGGGCGGAAGCGATTGTTTCTCCTTCATATGCTTTAAGCTTTTTTCCATTATAATAAAAATAAATTTCTCTGCCTCTTTCAAATTTAAGAATCGGGTGCTTTTCTATTCTCATTTTTTCTTCCCCACCTTTTCCTTTAAAAAGGCGGTTATTCTCCTCCTTAAAATAGCTATATCTGGTGGATTTTTATCATCATATTTTTCTTCAAGCTCACTGATGTAATCTATAAGCTCCCTGTATAACTTCTTATCTTTCATTAATT